>NZ_JBTLNE010000040.1:0-33790 GCF_054457435.1 Halovulum sp. GXIMD14793
CACCTTCGAAGCGCTTTTCAAATCCGTTGCACAAACATGCGACCTCTTCCCACCAGACGAGTGCCGAAATCTCTTCAAGGCTGCCGGGTATGTTGCAGATTAAATGGACGGTGCTCTAGATGATACGTGATGTATCAGGTATTTCGCGAGACGCTATAGAACCAGTGAATGGCTTTCACAGATGGTGCCATAGCCGCATTCCTTAAACAGTGCGGCAGAAGATAAATTTCCGCTCCAGACCGTGGCATTGATTACAGATGCTTTTTGTTGCGACGCACGCTCAGCCAACACGTGCAACAACGCCCGCCCAATCCCGGTTCTGCGTGCGTCTTTGACAACACCGATATTGAGAATGCTAAAAGCCCTGTGTCGGCGAACTGCGCCAGGCGTCGGGTGCGCGACCCAGTATACATAGCCGACAAGCTCGCCCTTCCTGAGGGCAACCAGTATTGTTCTTCGACGGCTGCCTTTGAGACGCGTCAACCAATGAAACTGCTGCCGGATTACAGCCTCCAGCGGTCCAGGATCGTTCTGCCCGAGCTTATGAAAATGTACTGGTTGCAGGTCGGTATGGAGTGCATGCGTCTCGCGGTGCAGCTGCAAGATCGCGGAAAGGTGCACAGGTTTCGCGATACCTATGACCAGCGGCTCAGCCATCGCGTATCAGGCGGCCCCAAAGGTCGTAATCGCCTGCCTCATCCACCTCGACAGTCACGATGTCTCCTGTGCGTAGATGTTCGAAGTTGTGATCGATGAACAGATTGCCGTCGATTTCCGGCGCATCCGCCTGGGTCCGGCAAGTGGCCGCGTCATCCTCAACCAGATCCACGATCACTTGCAGGCGCTGTCCAACCTTGGCCGCCAGCTTTGCCTCGGATATCGCCTGAGCTTTTTGCATGAAACGCTGCCACCGCTCTGACTTAACCTCATCAGGCACATGATCAGGCAGGGTATTTGACCGCGCACCATCCACATTTTCGTATTGAAAGCAGCCGACCCGATCCAGTTGTGCTTCATCCAGCCAGTTGAGCAGGGTCTGAAACTCTTCCTCCGTTTCGCCTGGATAGCCGACAATAAAGGTCGAACGCAGGGTGATATCAGGGCAGACGGCGCGCCATCTGGCGATTTCATCCAGCGTTTTCGCCGCCGCGGCAGGGCGGGCCATGCGCTTTAGCGTTTCGGGATGTGCGTGCTGAAACGGAATATCCAGATAGGGCAGCACCAGCCCATCGGCCATCAAGGGGATCAATTCACGCACATGCGGGTAAGGGTACACATAATGCAGCCGAACCCAAGCCCCAAGGCTGCCAAGGTCCCGCGCAAGGTCGGTGATATGCGCCCGATGCCCCCGGTCCTCGGCATAGCGGATATCCACACCATAGGCCGATGTGTCCTGGCTGATGACCAGCAGTTCCCGAACCCCAGCCTCCACCAGTTTTTCCGCTTCGCGCATCACAGCATGAGCAGGGCGAGAGGTCAGCCTGCCCCGCATATCCGGAATGATACAAAAGCGGCACTTGTGATTGCAGCCCTCGGATATCTTCAGATAGCTGTAATGCCGCGGCGTCAGTTGCACCCCTTGCGCTGGCAGGAGATCGACAAAAGGGTCAGGGCTGGGCGGTATGGCGGCATGCACCGCGTCCAGAACCTGCTCGTACTGATGCGGGCCGGTGACCGCCAGAACGGATGGATGCGCGCCTTTAATATAGTCCGGCTCTGCCCCCAGGCAGCCGGTTACGATAACCTTGCCATTTGCATCCAGAGCTTCGCCAATGGCCTCAAGACTTTCGGCCTTGGCCGAATCGAGAAACCCGCAGGTGTTTACAATCACAGCACCGGCGCCCGCATAGTCGGGGCTGATCGCATAGCCTTCTGCGCGCAGCCGGGTCAGAATGCGTTCGCTGTCGACCAGCGCCTTTGGACAGCCAAGCGAGACCATTCCGATGGTCGGCTGGCCGTCACGGCGGGCGTCGGGAACTGTGGCGCGGGCGAGGTCAGGGCGCAGATCGGGTGGATTGCTCATGAGGTGGATATAGACGCGCGGCGACCGAACGACAATCGGCCAAGTGCTTCTATCGATTCGGAAAATAACTCCGACGATTCGGTTCTCTGTGGTGCAGCCGCGCGATACGGCGTCCCATTTGGGCGAAATCCAGGCGCGTTAGCGCAGCATTCGAAAAGAAACACAACATATTGCCAAACAAAAGGGATTCATATGCTCCATTCATCCTGCGTTTAACTTATTGTTGACACAGTCTTACCATCTTTGGTTTCCTAAGAGCTCTGATATCCTTGGGGGGGATATTGAACTCTGGCTTTGTACGAATGTGCGAGTTGTAGGTCTTAGGCCGGAGCTAACGAAGGCACGAGGAACGTTCGAATGACATCCCCCTACCGCGTCCTGGCAATCGCCGCAATTGCGGCCATTTTCTCAGCGACTGCTTCTGCGGCCCCTGTGACTTTGCGCGCCAAAAATGGCAGCGCCAGTCTTGAGGGGGAGTTGGTTGATTTCGACGGCCAGAACTACAAGATCAAAAGCGGTTTGGGTGTTGCGACGATCCCCGCTGCTGACGTCGATTGTATTGGTGAGGCCTGTCCGCAAAACGGCGGCACGCTGAGCATCGGGATATTCGCCAGCGATACCAGCGCCTCGCTTGCATTGCCGCAGATACTGGCGGCCTATGGTCAGTCCTTCGGTGGCACGGTTCAGGTTCCTGAAGCAGGCGGTCAATCCGGCGGAGGCGATGCACTGGCGTCGGGTGAGATCGCTGATCTGATTTCTGGCCGGGCTGATATCATCCTGTCCAGCCGGCGCATCAACCTGGCTGAGGCTCAGCAACTGGTGCCCGGCGGGATGCAGGACATCCAGAATCAGGGCCTGGAATACGTTTTGGCATCCGAAGGCATGGTGGTGGTTGCGGATCCGACGCTTCAGATCGAAACCATTACGCTGGATCAGCTGGCCGGTATCTATTCCGGTAAGATCCGCAACTGGAATGAACTGGGCGGCCCTAACATGCCCATCACCGCCTTCATGCGCGAGATTGGCTCGGCCAGTCGTGACGCTTTTGGCGATCTGGTACTGACCCCTGCGGGTCTGGCCTTTGCCGATGGTGTGATCGGGGTAGACAATGACACAGGCGTCGCGGCCTCGGTTGTGGCTTTCCCCGGTGCGGTTGGCATTACCGGATTGGCAGCGGCAGGCACATCCAAAACTCTGGCGATCAAGGACAAGTGCGGCATCGCTACACTGGCAACACCGTTTGCCGTGCAGACCGGACAGTATCCGCTGACCCGCCATCTTTACGCCTATCGTGGGCCAAAGACTGACCCGGGCTTTATTGACGGGATGGTACGTTTTCTCGAATCCAAAGATGGCCGCACAGCTTTGCACAATATGGGGTTGGTGGATCACGGTATTCTGCGTCAGGATGACCGAAGCCAGGGCGCACGGCTGGTAGCCGCGATGTCTGAGGCCGCAGAAAGCTCAGGCCAGTCGGCGTTGCAGAACATGGTCAAAACACTAAGCGAGGCAAAGCGCCTGTCGCCGACCTTCCGCCCGAACAAGGCCGACGGGTATGACGCCATGGAATTCGCGTCGCTTAAGACGCTGGCCAAGGCCATCATGGAGGGTGAGTTTGACGGGCAGGAGGTTCTGTTCATCGGCTTTACGGACCCGACTGAAGGCGACGCGCAGGGCAACCTGATCCGGTCGCGAGGGATGGCCAGCCGGGTTCAGAATTCGCTGATCGAATTGAGCCCATCCCTGAGAGGCAACAAGCGCGTCACCTTCCGGGCGATCGGCTACGGTGGCATCTCTCCTTTGGCCTGTTCCGAGTCGGGTACCGGTCGAGACTTGAATCGGCGCGTTGAAATCTGGGTGCGCACGGCGCGGAACTGAGCCGGGTTCGCTGACTATAGCGTCTCGCGAAATACCGGAGACATCAGGCATCTTCTAACGCGTTGAAATCTTTGATTTCAGGCAGCGTTAGATGGTTCAGATTTTTCACATGACGTTCTAGGTACTCGGCTGCGGCGTACTTCTTCGTATCAAATGCCTTTCGCCCCGAGCGCCCGGTATGTTTAGCAGGCGCTTGTCCTCAAGCTGCTTTGCGCGATATCCAAACATCTTCACCTGAGCCGCACCTTGCCGTGTTCCAGGCAATCCAATAGCCGTCGCCGCATATCCGGCAGTGCGGTGCCTTTGGGGATAAAGTCAATCGCCCCGCCTACCAGGCCGTTGACTACCTTTTGTTCATCATTATCGGCGGAAGAGACCACCACCGGCACGGTCGCCATCTGAGGGGTGGATTTCAGCACCTCCAGCAGGTCTGCACCCGCCAGATCCGGCAGATCGAAATCCATCACCACCAGATCCGGCCGCATGGTTCTAAGCGTCTCAATCGCCGCGCGACCGTTATAGGCGCTGACCACGACGCAACGCAGACCTATCGCCCGGTCCACCATCTTATGTGCCCAGTGATCCGTATCGATGACCAGCACCAAAGGGGCGGTATCCTTATCGGCCGCGCAGCCCAGATTGCTGCGCTGGTCCTCCTCGTGCAGGATGGCACGGCGGGCCTGTGTATCAAACTCATCAAAAGCCCGCTTCAGGTCGAACCAGCGATCTGTACCGCCGTGACCGGATTGGACATCCCGGATCGACGCCTCCAGCCCGATGGCGGCCTGATAGACCCGCGTCAAACCATATTGCTGCGACTCGCGCGCTGTATGAACCAGCGCCATTTTCAGCGTCGCAAAAACCTCGTCCGAGAAATTGGCAAAACGTCGCCGCCGCATCAGCGCGGTAAACTCATCCAGCAAGTTTGACAAAAATTCGAAATAGATCTCACGGCGATCCCGTACCGGTGATGCCACCACATTCACAGAACTGGTCTGTTGGCGTCGAAACATAGTCGTGCCCCTTACGCTTAATGGGCCCTGCATCCAATAAACCGGATAACAGATCGGACCCAGAACCTCGTTAAACTCGTTTCTTTCCGCGTTCGGCCACATCGGCCGGATCAAAATTCTACAGGTTGGTCTGACGGATCAGACCTTGGTTTTGCGACTTTACGAAGAGATGGTTAAACAGGTGTTAATCGCGGGGCAAAATCAACTTAGGGTTGCGCATTCCTCGATAAGCTGACCCACCGAAGTTAGCCTGGGTAACGCTTGCCCGTCGCGTGGAAATCGCGCGGAAACATATTGAACCGTCCCATCCCGACTGCGCCCGATACGGCCAAGTATCGCAGCAACGCGCCCACCCGCCTGCGTGCGCTGATAGCCGCAGACCGTTCCATCGGGCATGTCAACGGCACCTAAAATCTCGCGACCGGAGGCGATCGTCATCAGACAACCCGCCTGCGGCGCAGCACGGCAATTGCGCGGCATTGTCGGCAGCAGGGCGGCCACCCCAGGGCAATGTTGGGTGACCGTCGCACAGGCGCGCAGCGCATCCGCTGATGCATCCCGCGCCGCAGAGCCACTCGACGGCCCAGGTTCGCAGGCCGCCAGCGCCAGAAATACAATTGCCGCCGCACTCCTCATGACTATGCCGCCTCTGGCTGTTTGCCGGCGATGATCATGCCCAGCAAGTCGTCGGAACTGACCTTATCGACCTCAACCGTGCCGACCAGCTGACCGTTCTTCATGACGCTGGCGCGATCACAGAGGTTTTTGACCTGATGCACATCATGATCAATCAGCAGAATACCAAGCCCCTGTTGCTTCAGCTCCTGAATCAGATCCGCCACCATCTGCGTCTCATGCGGGCCAAGGGCTGCTGTCGGTTCATCCATGATCAGGATCTTAGCGTTGAAATAGACCGCCCGCGCAATCGCCACGGACTGCCGCTGCCCGCCGGACAGGCCGGAGACAGGGGTTGAGAACCGCTGAAAATTCGGGTTCAGCCGCGCCATGACCTTGCGTGTCTCAGCCTCCATCTTCTGGTCATTTAGAAAGCCCAAAGGTGTCGTCAACTCGCGCCCCAAAAACAGGTTCGAGGCTGCATCCAGATTATCGGCCAGCGCCAGATACTGATAGATCGTCTCAATCTGATAGGCGCGCGCATCGCGGGGGCTGTTGATCTCCACCTCCTGCCCATTGACGAAAATCTGCCCGCCATCGCGCGGTAATGCACCAGACAGCATCTTGGTCAGAACAGATTTGCCTGCCCCGTTATGGCCCAAAAGGCCCACGACCTCTCCGGGGTAAAGGTCAATGCTGACCTGATCGACAGCCTTGATGCCGCCAAAGGCCTTTTGCATATCCCGCATCTCAACCAGCGGGGTACCTGAGCGATCCACCATTATTTTGCCCCCCAGTGCTTGCGGTACTGAATGTCCAGCCAGACAGCCAATACAAGCACAATACCAACGACTTCGTTCTGAAGCGGTGTGTCGACCCCAACCATGCCCATACCCGAGCTCAGCGACTGCATGATCAGCGCACCAAGGATCGCACCATAGATGGTGCCAATCCCGCCCGACAAGGCAGTGCCACCGATCACGGCGGCGGCTATCACGCGCAATTCATCCAGTGTTCCGATGTCATTTGTATGGCTCTGCAACCGGGCAGAGGCGACAACCGCCGACAAAGCACAAAGAAACCCCATCAGCGCGAAAATCTTTACAGTCAGCATGCGCGTGTTGACACCGGCCAGCGATGTTGCCTCGGGGTTGCCGCCTGCGGCAAAAATATAACGCCCAAACCGGGTGCGACGGGCAATTACGATCATGACCACAGCCACCAGGATCAGAATCAGAACAGAGATCGGTAGGCCATGCCCGGCGGTGAACCCCTCGGGCATAGTTTGGCCTTTGGCCTCGAAGATCCGGCGAAGTTTGCCTTTGGGAATTTGATAGGAATTCAGAACCGCAATGAATCCCATGATTGCAGCAACAGAAACGCCCGCCAACGTCATCTCTGCCCACATGGGTTTGACCGGGAAATCATGCGCAGCCTTGGCGCGACGCTGTGAAAACAGCCAAAACACCGCAGTCACAGATGCGATGACCCCGACAACCCAGGACCAGGTGGTGCCAAGCGTGCCCTCAGCCCCCCCAAACAGCAGGTAGGTTTGATCAAGCTGCCCGATGGTTTGCCCATTGGTGATGTACCAGCCCAGATTTCGCCAGACCAGAAAGCCGCCAAGGGTGACAATAAAGGCCGGTATCATCTGAAAGCCGACCAGCCAGCCGTTGAATGCCCCGATCAGTGCGCCGCCCGTCAGGCCAAGCACGATGGTCAGCGGTGCCATCCATGGCGACCCGATTTCCAGCCCAAGCGCGCCCGGCAACCAGCGTGTCTGCAGCATGGCCATCACAGCCGAGGTTAGGGCCAGAACAGCGCCGACCGACAGATCAATATGACGCGTGACGATGACGAAAACCATCCCGGTGGCCATAATCGCCACGGAAACGGTCTGAATCGTCAGGTTGAAAATGTTTCGGGCGGACAGAAACCGCCAGTCGGTAAAATATCCGAAAACAAGGCAGATCAAAACAAACGCGCCGATCATACCCAGAAACCGGGTATCGATTTCCAGTTGGTCGAGCAGCGTCCGCTTCTGCTTTGGCAAATCTGCCGTGTTGGTCGTGTCATTCATAGGAAAGCCTTTTGCCTTGCAATGAAGGCCCCGCTTTTGGGGCGGGACCTTCGAAATGTGTCAGATCAACGAGATCAGTTGCAGGGTGACGGCCCGTCGGTCACGCCCTGGCAAAGAGCGTCCTTGGTGATCCAGCCAGCATCGACAACCACATCAAGATTGTCCTTGGTTACCGGCACCGGGGCCAGGAAGGTCGCGAACATCTCGGTGCCTGCGGGCGAGGTCCATTTCTGAACACCTTCAATCTGGCTCATGTCTGTGCCAGAGGCCAGGGCAACAGCGATCTCGCCAGCGGCCTTGCCTAGATCGCGGGCATCTTTCCAGACGGTGACGGTCTGTGTGCCCGAAGCAACGCGGTTCAGCGCAGCATGATCGCCATCCTGACCGGAAACCGGGATACCCTGCATACCTTGTGCGATCAGCGCGGCAACAACACCACCGGCGGTGCCGTCGTTCGAGGCGACAACAGCATCAACCTTGTTGTCGTTCTCGGTCAGGATCTGTTCCATGTTGCGCTGCGCGTTCGCGGGCAGCCAGCCATCGGTGTAGGCCTCACCAACGATCTTGATTTTGCCCGCATCGATGGCCTCTTGCAGCACCTCTTGCTGACCGCCGCGCAGGAAGTCTGCATTCGGGTCAGTTGGGGAGCCTTTGATCATCACATAGTTGCCTTCAGGCTGGGCCTCCAGCACGGCACGAGCCTGCATCCGGCCAACCTCGACATTGTCGAAGGTCAGGTAGTATGCGCGGGGATCTTCGATCAGGCGATCATAGGCAATAACGGGAATGCCCTCATCAGCTGCGGCTTGTACGGCGGGGATCACAGCCTGTGTATCCTGCCCCAGGACGATCAGCGCATCGACACCCTGAGAGATCATGTTCTCGATATCAGTCAACTGTTTGGCCGAAGAGGATTGCGCATCCGCAGACACATATTCTGCACCGGCCGCTTCTAGGGCTGCCTTGATCGCAGCCTCATCGGTTTTCCAGCGCTCTTCCTGAAAGTTTGACCAGCTGACACCAACGGTCTGTGCCATCAGCGGGCCGGACAGTCCGGCGATGACAGCTGTAACAGCGCCTATAAGTTTGAGTTTCATGGCAGATCTCCCTAAAGATTATTCGTCAAAATAATCCCGATTTGCACCACTTGCGCAAGGGATTATTTGAGGTGCTATCGTCACAGAAAGGCAAGATATGAGGTATTGGCTCGTCGTTTTCCTTGCTGGAATAGTGAGTTTCGGTGCGGCCTATGCCGAGCCGCCGCATTTTGTGGATGCAACGGCGGCTGCTGGGATACGGCACAGCTATCAAGGCGGAACCGATTACATTGTCGGCGGCGGTGCCGCAGCCTTTGATTGCGATAACAATGGCTTGCCCGATCTTGCTTTGGCTGGTGCAGAGCAGCCCATGGCACTTTTGCGCAACACCGGAAAACCCGGCCGTCCCCCGGCTTTCGAACGGGCTGAGACAGGTATACCGCCCATTCTGAACACCACTGGCATCTATCCGCTGGATATCGATAACGATGCGATCACCGACCTGATGGTGCTGCGCTTTGGGCGCAATCTGTTGCTGCAAGGCCTTGGTGACTGTCGCTTCAAGGATGTGACGGACGCGTACGGCCTGCCCGAACGACAGGATTGGACCACAGCTTTTGCGGCGCATTGGCAGGGGGATGCAACACTGCCGACGCTGTTTATCGGCAACTACGTGCCCCGCGACAGACCGCTGCAATCCAGCGGGAATTGCCAGACTTCTTATGTGCTGCGCCCTGATGGCGACACCTATCAAGCACCCTTGGAAATCCCCGGTGCCTGTACCTTGTCAGCGCTGTTCCTGGATTGGTCGGGGCAGGGCATCTTTGATCTGCGCCTTGCCAATGACCGAGAATACTATGACCGGGGCCAGACCGAACAGCTGTTTCGTCTGACGCCGGATGGGGTGCAGGAATTTACCCGCGACGACGGCTGGGATGACGTCTCGGTCTGGGGGATGGGCCTTGCCGCGCAGGACCTGACCGGTGACGGCCTGCCCGAGGTTGTCGTGACCTCTATGGCCGATAACCGCATCGAAAGCCCACGCGGCGCCGATCTTGGTCCGCGCTTCGATAACATCGCCCGGCGGCTAAAGGCGACCGCGCAGCGGCCCTATGTTGGCAATGATGTTCGCCCCTCTACCGCATGGCATACAGCCTTTGGCGATGCCAATAACGACGGGTGGCCCGATCTTTTGATCATCAAGGGCAATGTGGATGAGATGCCGGGTATGGCTGCCTATGACCCAGACAATCTGTTGCTGGGCAGCGCACAAGGATTTACCGAGGTCGGATATCAGGCTGGGATCGCGGTTGATACCAAGGGACGCGGCGGGGTGTTTGCCGATCTTAACGGGGATGGTGCGCTGGATATCCTGACCGTGAACCGCAATCAGCCGGTTCGGTTGTTTGCAGGAAAGCCGACAGGCGGCTGGGTCACAATCGATCCGCGCCAACCCGGCTCAAACCGTTTTGCCGTCGGAGTCAAGGTCGAATTGCGATTTGACGCGCGCATACAGGCCCAGACCCGCGCAATCGGCGGCGGTCATGCCGGGGGGCTGCTATTGCCGCTGCATTTTGGTCTGGGTGCTGCCGATAGAGCAGAGTTCCGTATCGTTTGGCCCGATGGCACGGCGACGGATTGGCAGGATATTAAACCCGGCGATGCAATGCTGGTGGATCGCACCCAACCCTAAGGCCTGAAATAGCAAACGGCGGCCATATTGGCCGCCGTTTTGAATGGCACGCCAACGGGCGTTGCAGGGTGATAAATTCCCCAATAAAATCAATGGCCATGTGTCCCGCAAATTGCCACTGCGGGACACCTTACCACTCAAGCGCCTCTAATGCTTCCATTCCCCCAGCCGCCAACGCACGTCTGCGAACACCCTTCGTGTATACCTCCGATGTGGTTGATTGGGTGTGCGCCATGACGGCCATGATCTGATGCTGCGTGCAGCCAGATTCCGCGAGCAATTCAGCAACAGCCTTGCGAATGCCGTGTGATGACCTGTCGGTGATCTTCGCCTCATCGCACCACTTTCGAACCCGCCGCCGCAGTGACTCTGTTGATTTGAACGGTTTGCCGCGCTCACTGAGGATGTAGGCTGGGCCAACAATCTTGCTGGCTCGGGTCGCAGCTAATAGTGGTGGCATCATCGGGATTGAAACCGGTGCAGAGCCTTTCTTGCGAGGCTGCCATTCCAGCCAGACACGGCCATCGCGGGTCACCTCGTTGTCCCTGCCAAGCCATATTGCATCGCCGATCCGGCAGGCTGTGAATGCCTGCAACGTCAGCCACAGGTGAGCGGTGGTGCCCGGCGGGTGTTTCTTTTTGAAAGCTTTCAGGTCGGCTGCCGTCCATGGCGTTGCCCCAGTGTGGGTTTTGCGGTTGATCTTGGCGATACCGGACGCGGGGTTGTTGTCAGTCAGGCCTCGCTCGATGGCCCACGAATACATGGTGCGGACAACCTTGATTATGTTGTCGGCGACACCGGGTCGATCTGCCCAAGCGTCCCGCACATCCAGAAATGCTGCCGCCGGTAGCCTAAGATCAAAATCGCCATACCGAGTGTTGTGCGGGTCCGTGAAGTCGCAGACACGGGTCAACAGGCTTCGGCGCTCCCGCAATGTGGTCTTGACCAGATGGCCTACTGACACCATGCTGGTCAGATAGTCGAGGTATTTGCCTTTCAGCCAATCCAGGGACTGCTCAACAGCCTGCGGCTGCTCGGATGTCCACACCTCGCCTGCTCTGGCGCTGTGGTAGTGGTTTAGAAATTCCAGGTGATCAGGCCCTACCGGGATGTGAATGCGGCGCGTTTTGTTCCCTGCCACCCGCACGCGATAGCGCGGCGAGCCGTTGCGGTGTTTCTCGATCAGTAGGCCGGGGAAGTCGATGTGCGCCATTCACTATTCGCCCCATTTCGGTGGGCGCAATTTTGTGCCGCTCGCTCCCGGTTGGTCAAGTGGCTTGTCTCCTGCTTCAACCCGGATCGTGCCGTCCTTGCCCACGACGATAGCGCTGGGAACAAGCCCAGCTTCGGTGACGGCATCAATCGCGCGCTTGATAGCGGCCTTTGTGGTGGCTGCGGCGGGCATCATTCATGCTCCGTGAATGGCGTGGGTAACAAGCTTACCTCGGCGTGCTGCGGGGTGGTCATTCTTTACCCTTCTCACAGAGCTTAAGCGCCAACCGCGCATCCCTGGCGATGCCCTCAAGGTCGCCCTTCGCGGCCATCTTTTCGATCATGCGTAGGTATGTGGCGACTTTGGTTAGGGTGTCTCTCATGTCTTGCCGCCCTTGCCGGTGTTCAAAAACTGCATCTCTCTACCTCCTAAACTGCCCCACCGGCTGCGCCACGGCCGGCGGGACCCCAAGAACGTGCTTCCAGGTCTTGCTGTTCGAGGGGTGCGGCGGCGACCGTCGCCTGGCCCTCGGGCGCGTTGAGGTTGTGGTCGCTGATGGTCATATCTCGGTCATCCCAAGGGATTGACGAAGCGAAAGGACGGCTCGGTACGTCTCTCTTGCTTCCTCTAGGGATGTGATGTTGGCGGTGTGGTATGCGTCTTTGCCTAGGGACTCTCGTAGCCATGCGTAAACTGCGCCTCGACGCATTCTGCCGCTCTTCCAGATAGGGTCCAGAATCCGGTGGGTGTTTGATCGAGCTGTCTTGATTTCCTTGGTCGCAATGACCCCTAGAGGGCGCGTCGGGTCTTGCGTTTTGTGATGACAGCCCACGTGGTTGCCGCACCCGTCACATATCCAAAATGGCAGCTTAGACAGGTCCGCGCGGTGCGGGTACACCTCTGACCCATTAGTCAGTCTGGCAGCGATAAATTCACCGCAGCTGCAACACCAAATGCAGTCACCGTGCTTTCCCATCAAGCCATCCCCCCGCAATCAGCGCCGCGAAACGCCCAGCCCTCGCCGGGATAAACAACAGGGTTCGGCACGGTGTATTCGGCGCACTGGCGCGGCTCTACCTGGAACCGGAACGTCTCGCACCGGTCAGGTTCTGACAGGCTGCACGAGGTGACGGTGAGCGTGATTAGGAGGATGTCAGGCATCGCGGGATTCCTTCTTTCTGGTTGGGGGAATAGCCTGCGGCGTCACGATCCCAAGATCGCACTGCTTAAGCGCCGAAATTGCGATATCGCCCATGGCAAACAATGCGGTGCCGGTCCCGGGACTTTGACCTATGGAGCCGTCAGGGCGCTCAAATTTCACCTTAGGGCTGACCCAACAGATTGCACCAGCCAATGGGGCAAACTCTTGAAACCACGGCGCTGAGCTTGAGAAAGCGCTGGCGGGTCTGTGTTTGCTGCATACGCCGCCGGGTGAGTTCACGGTGCGCAGAGGCCGCTAGGGCGTGGTCTGCGCGGGTCTCAACAACGGCGATTTCGAACGAGTGCCCGCATCGATCCGGCTTTGGAACAAGATCACTGATCCCAGGACAGGCAAGAAGCGCGTGAGCAAGGGCTTGGTGAACCGGCGTAACGAGGAAGCGGCTCTTTTCGCAACACCGGTGCCCGCCGCTGAGCCGGAGGCACCAGCCCCCGCAACATGGTGGCAGTCGCTGCTGACAGCGATCCTACGATTGTTCAGGCCTTAACCCGCAAATCTTCCATCGAACAGCAAGATTGCAAGGAAAATCTATGAAACAACTGGCTCTTGATCTGACCCCATGGGTTCGCGTGGCCCTCTACCTGATCTCCGGCTGGCTGGCCGGGCAGGGGGCGAACCAAGGCCTGGTGACCTATATCGGCACCGACCCTGAGTTCATTGCCGCTGCGGCTGGTCTGGTCGCGTTGATGTGGTGGCGTATCGCCAAGCGCAAGGGTGCGCCGACATGATCGACCTGCTTCTATCCTCCAACATAGCCCGTTGGCTTGGGGCCTGCTCATGGCCGCTCTGGCGCTGTGGGGCTATGGCCGACACAAGCAGGGGCAGGGAGTGCAGAAGGAGCGCCAGCGCCGTCAGGAGGCAACATTGAAAGCCCTGCGCCAAAAGAAGGAATCCGAAGATGAAATTTCGGAACTTGATGATACCAGCCTTGCTGATCGTATCAGCCGCGGGATGTGAGCCGGCCGGCGACTTCTGCGATCTCTACAGCCCCGTGCGGTTTGAGCCGGATCTGGCCGCCGACATTGTGAAGCGTGACCGGCAGGCGGCAGAGAGTGTGGCTGTGAACGAAGGTACCTATTCGCGGTGCCCGTGATATCGGGCGTTAGTTGGAATTGAGCGGGAGGGGCCAACCGGGTTCCCCAGTCCTTATCTCCCATTATCAGCAGCCGATTGTGCCCAGCTGTCTTACAAGCCCATTCCTTCTGTCAAAATGTATGCTATATTTTAGCATACAGTATGTCAACAATTGACATACATTTTATTTCTTGTAAGTATGTCATTTATGAGCATACAAAAACCCATGGCATGGCAAGATCACCTAACCGATGACGAACGGGCGGAGCTTGAGGCAGCAATGGAGACCTATGCGTCTGCGAAGGCAGCACTGGTCCCGGCCAAGGCGGATCGCGACGCAGTTGTTCGGAAGCTGAAAATCCGGTGTGATGCCAGGATGCGGAGAGCGAGGGGCGGATTATGAACGCACTAAAACAAAACCCAAAATTTAACTTCACACAATCATTCAAGAATACCGCTCAGCGATATGAGATGCTTTGCGATGGTAAAAAGGCTGATTATATAAGGTCTTTCGCTAAGCGAGACTCCAACAAAGGTGCCGAATGAAAGGCTTCATCAAAGCGCTGTCAATATTCTACGCACTGATGGCCATTGCTGTGGCAATCGCCGTGCAGCCGATCCCGGCAAAGACCGGACCGGATATGCTAACCAAGTTGCAGGTGGTGATCTTCTGGCCAAAGGCAGCATTGATGTATTTGCCAGAGGAACAGGACGGCGAGTAGCCCGTTCCAGCCCGTCAATGTTCCGCATATGTTTTGGCGATGCACATGCACCAGCCAGACGGCGAACACTGGACTTGAGGCCTGGCTTGGCCGTGCGCCAGCGGTGGATATGCAAAAGCCGTTTCCGGCTGAGCGGATGCGCCTTGAGGGTGGCCAGGACTGATTCCTAGCCCGCAAATCTGCGGGACACCCTGATCCTAACCTATTGATTTGATTTAGGCCGTTTTTGCCCCCTGCGGGACACCGGACCGTTGAAATCATTCAATAAATCAGGGTGCTGGCACGCCCAACGGGACTCGAACCCGTGTTTCCGCCGTGAAAGGGCGGCGTCCTAGACCACTAGACGATGGGCGCTTACGCGTGGAGGCTTAGCTACTGGTTTCGGCGGACTGGTTCAAGGGGGTTTTTAGGGCTGATTGAAAAAAAGTGCCCGATTGAAGGGATCCTTACCGCGCTTTTTTTCGAGAGAGGGATAGGAAGGGCAATAAAAGCCGAGCGCCGGATCACCGGCGCTCGCGGAAAATAGTAATCCCTGCGACTGCCATCATGTCTGCCGCTCTTCAGGCAGCAGCGCTTAAAGCGCTTGCCAGAGCCACAGGGGCAGGGATCGTTGCGACCAAGCTTTTCCTGAAGTCCCACATCGCCCGCGCACCGTTTGCACGCCGGTCTTCACCCGTGTTTCGGACGGGAACGACTTACGTCTTTTAGAGATGACCTCGAAAGGAGGCGCGATCTTCCGATTTAATGCGTTTTGCCATGACACCCTCCATCAATTGGTTTTGGATCGGGCGGGTTTTATAGATGACAAAACAAGCGATAGAAAGCGCAATCAGGTTCAAAGCGCATGCAAAAGGTTCAACCAGACCGGCACGCTCAGCAGGGCCAGCCCGGTGGCCAGCAACACTGTTGAGGCGGCGATGTCCTCACTGCGGTTATACATGGTGGCAAACACATAGGTATTAACCCCTGGCGGCATGGCGGCAGTCAGGGTCGCAGCACGCACAAAATCCGGGGGAAGGTCTAGGATGTGGTGGCTCAGCGTATAGGCGATTGCCGGGTGCGCGATCAGCGACAGGGCTGAGGTCATCAGCGCCGGCCCAATGGCAGAGCGGATGCGATACCGCGTGAGCACCCCACCCAACGAGAAAAGCGCCGTGGGCAGGGCGGCGGCCACCATCATCTCCAACGCGCGCTGGCCGACCTTCGGCAGCTCAAGCCCGCTGAAATTCGCTGCGAATCCCAGCAACAGCCCAATCATCAGCGCGTTTTTCAGCATGGCGCGCAGCACGGCCTTTGCTGTTCCGGCAGGCCCGCGCCCATCTGCCCGACTGATCTCCATCACCGTGATGCCCAGCAGATAGCAAAACGGCGCATGGATCGAGACAATCGCGAATGTCGCGTCCAGCGCCAGCCCGCCAAAGGCCAGCGTGACGATGGGAACGCCAAGAATAACGGAATTGGAAAACAACGAACCGAAGCCGATCGCCACCGCCTCGCCCGGGCGTTTCCCGAAAATCAGGCGCGCGCCAATAATTCCGATGGCAAAGGTCGTCGCCGCCCCGGCATAGAAGGAAAACAACAGGCGCGGGTCGAACACTCGGCTGAGATCCAGGTTCATTGCCGCGCGGAACAACAGGCAGGGAATGGCGATATTCTGCGAGAATTTTACCAGACCGTCTAGATACTCGTCCCGGAACAAACCTGCCTTTGTCAGTCCGTAACCAGCCCCGATGATGATAAAGACCGGCAGAACGACATCCAGCAGCATCCACATGTCAGATGTCGAACCTCAAGCGCAGCCCGTCATAGGCTGGGAGCACATGATCCGGGGTTTCAGCGGCGACGGTGGCATAGTCCAGATCAATATGCATATTGGTCAGAACGCCTTGCTGTGCACCGCTGTGCGCAATCCAGTCCAGCGCGGTTTCCAGATTGATATGGGTCGGATGCGGCGCGCGGCGCAGCGCATCCAAAATCCAGCAGCGCAGCCCCTCCAGTCGCGGCCAGACCTCATCCGGCATGTCCGAGGCATCCGGCAGATAGACGATATCATTAAACCGGAAGCCAAGCGCATTGATCCCGCCATGCGGCACCTCGAACGGATCAAAGCGCAGTGTGCCGCCAGCCCCGGAAATCTCGACCGGCCCGTCGATCAGGTGCATTTCAAGGATGGGCGGATAGGTGGACCATTCGGGTTGCTCAAACGCATAGCCAAAGCGATCACGCAGCGCCTCGGCCGTGCGGGCATTGGCCCAGACCGGCAGGCGTTCGCGCATGTTGAAAACAATCATCCGCAGATCGTCGAGCCCATGCGTGTGGTCCGCATGTTCGTGGGTATAGAACACCGCATCCAGTGTGCCGACACCGGCCGCCAGAAGCTGCGCACGCATATCCGGCGATGTGTCGATCAGCACCCGCGTTGTGCCTTCCCCATCCTGGCGCTCCACCAGGATAGAGCATCGCTGGCGGTGGTTCTTTGGGTTATCCGGGTCGCACTCCCCCCAATGCCCGCCCAATCGCGGCACTCCGCCGGACGAGCCGCAGCCCAGAATGGTGATGACCAGTTCAGCCATCCGCAGACCATCTGGCGGCTTTGCTGAACAGCCGATCAAAGTTCTCGGTGGTGGCCTTGGCAAAATCGGCCTCTGATATGCCGAACACCTCGGCGCCGGTTTTGGCGGTGTGGGCCGTGTAGGCCGGTTCGTTGCGTTTGCCGCGATACGGGACCGGTGCCAGATAGGGGCTGTCGGTCTCTACCAGAATGCGGTCCAGCGGCGCGCGGCCGAAAATCTCGCGCAATTCGGTGGATTTGGGAAAGGTCGCGATGCCCGACATCGACAGATAAAACCCCAGATCGAGTGCGGCCCGGCCCAAAGCCTCGGATGACGAAAAGCAGTGCATGACGCAGGAATAGGCACCGTTGCGATGCTCCGCACTTAGGATGTCAGCCATATCGTCGTCTGCGGCGCGCGAATGAATGATCAGCGGCAGACCGGTCTGGCGGGCAGCCTCAATATGCAAAGCCAAGCTTTGCTTCTGCACATCGGCAGTGTCCGAGGTGTAGTGATAATCCAGTCCGGTTTCCCCGATCCCGACGCATTTGGGATGATCGTTCAGCGCCACCAGTTCGGCCACGCTGGTCATCGGCTCGTCTGCTGCGTGCATCGGGTGGGTGCCTGCCGCAAAAAACACTTCGTCATGCGCCTCAGCAATTGCACGCACCTGATCGAGGGTCCGCAACCGGGTGCAAATGGTTACCATGCGGGTCACACCTGCGGCCACCGCATTGGCAACAAGCTGGTCGGTCTGACCCTCGAAATCAGGAAAATCCAGATGGCAGTGGCTGTCGACGAGTGTCACGGGGGCAATATCCTGTCGGGCTGGGCGGGGTCAGCCACGCACAAGCGCCAGACGTCCCGCAGTCTGTTCAATCTGCAGAAACATATCAAGGATCACCTGCCCGGGGTCAAGGTTCACCGCCCGTGCATGGGCGGCGCGGGCCTGAACCTGTTGCAAGGTCTCGGACCAGGCGCGGGCTGCGGGAACATCGGGACACAGGCGGGCTGCGATCTCCTGTTCCTCGGGCAGCAGATCAGCAGGACCCGCAGCACCCGCCCGGGCCAGTCGCCCCAAGGCCAGTGCGGTCAGACGCAGGATCATCTCAAAAACCGGGGCGGCGTCACGTTCTGTGCAGCGATCGCCAAGTGCAATCACCGCGGTTCGGTCCATGCGCGGTGCCGCTGAAAGCAAGCTGAGGATGCTGTGATAGTGCTTCATCCCGTCGCCCATCAGCAAATCCACGGCCATCCCGACCGAACCATTGGCCAATGCGAATAGCGTTGGATCATCGCCTGCGTCGATCTCGGCATCGGTCAGCGCGCGGCGCAGGTCATCATCGGTCAGCGGGTTCAGCCGCAGCGCCCGGCAGCGGGACCGGATGGTGGGCAGCAGACGCGCCGGGCTGTGGCTGATCAGTATCAGAACCGCACGGGCAGGGGGTTCTTCCAGCAGCTTCAGGATCGCATTGGCGGCAGAGCGGTTCATCTCATCCGCACTGTCCACAATCGCCACACGCCAGCCACCCTCGGCCGCTGACATGGCGAAATGGCCCTTCAGTTTGCGGACCTCATCAACGGTCAGCTCGGTGCGCAACCGCTTGGCTTTGTCATCACAGGCACGGCGGCAGAGCGCGATCCCGGGATGCGCCAGTTGTTCGGCTTGCCGGAAAACCGGGGTGTCCGGCTCCATCTGCAGGCTGGCGGGCAGCGCATCGCCAAACAGACCGCCACCTGCGCCGGTATCAGCGGCCAGAAACCGGGCCATCCGCCAGGCCAGCGTGGCCTTGCCGATGCCGCGCGGTCCGGTGATCAGCCAGGCATGATGCAAGCGCCCCTCTGCGTGGGCGTCAAGAAACGCCTGTTCTGCCAGGCCATGGCCGTACAGATTGTGCGTTTGGCGCGGATGCGGCGCGCCGTCGATGCGGTCGGCTTGTGGCAGGTCGTCGCTCATGTGTGAAAACTGTCAACCGCATCGCGGATGCGCAGGGCGACATCCTCGGCGGTGCCAGTGGCGACGATCAGGCGGCACCGGTCAGAGGCTTCGGCAGCCAGATCGCGAAACCCGGCACGAAGGGCGGTCTGAAACCCGGCCCCCATATCCTCGAACCGATCTTCACCGGAGCTGCGCGCCAGCCCACGGCGCAAGGCTGTGTCTGCATCGATGTCGAGGATCAGTGTCAGATCCGGCTCTTGTCCGATCATCAGGTCATGCAGTTGATCCACACTGCCGCGCAGATCAGCCCGAGCGACGCCTTGGTAGACCCGGGTGCTGTCCGCGAAACGGTCGGTGATAACGGTTTTCCCAACACTTAGGGCAGGGCGGATCGTGCGCTCCAGATGATCCCGCCGCGCTGCGGTGAACAGCAGAATTTCGGTCTCAGCCGACCAGCGCCCCGGCTCCCCCTCAACCAACAGGCGTCGGATTTCCTCCGCCCCGGCAGAGCCACCGGGCTCACGCGTCAAAACAACATCTCGGCCCAGGCCGCGCAAATGCTCGGCCAACAGCCGCGCCTGGGTGGATTTCCCGCAGCCGTCGATTCCTTCGAAACTGATGAAGCGCGCAGTCAGTTGATCAGATCGCCCGCAGCGACCACCAGCTTGTTTGTCAGAATTCCCGCAGAGGCACGGACGCGTTTCAGAAATCCGCCTTCCGCCACATCCGCCGCAGCAGCCAGCGGCACGCGGGTCTCGCCAAGCGTTGGGGTTGAGATTACTAGCTCAGCAACCGTGCTCCCCGCCTTTATCGGAGCCTCCAAAGGTCCGGTATAGACAACGTTGACCTTGAGCTTGTCCCGATCCTCAAAGGCCAGCAGTGTATCAACGGGGTTGGCCGCCACCAGATCAACCGTATCAGCTTCACCCAACCATACATTCGCGGCTGCGATCTTGGTATCCGCCTCAAACAGACGTTTGCTATAAAACTCTCTGAACGCCCAGTTGGTCAGGTTTTCTGCCTCCAGCAGCCGCTCCTGAGCTGAGGACAGGCCGGTCAGCATAAATGTCACCCGCCGACCATCGCGCACGGCAGAGCCGACAAGGCCATAGCCTGCCTCTTCTGTATGCCCGGTTTTCAGGCCATCCGCACCGATATCAAGGCCCAGCAACGGATTGCGGTTTTCTTGCTGAATACCGTCCCAGGTAAAGGTGGTTTCGCCAAAAAACGAGTAATATTCAGGAAATCGGTTGATGATCTCGGTTGCCAAGATCACCAAATCCCGTGCTGACATGCGATGGTCGGGATGCGGCCAGCCGGTGGCATTGGCAAATGTCGATTGATCCATGCCCAGTTCGCGGGCGCGGCGTGTCATACGATCGGCGAACTCGGCCTCAGACCCGGCCAGGCCTTCGGCCAGCACAACGCAGGCGTCATTGCCCGATTGCACAATCACCCCAAGGATCAAGTTCTGGACGGACACCTGTTCCCCCTGCTTGAGGAACATCTTGGAGCCGCCCATCTTCCACGCCTTTTCCGAAACGCGGAATGTCTCAGTCAGGGACAAGCGCCCCTCCTGCAGGGCTTCAAAGACCAAAAACAGGGTCATAAGCTTCGACATGGAGGCGGGCGGCAGCGCCATCTCGGCATTTTTTGACAGCAGCACGGTGCCTGTGTCGTGATCCACCACAAGGGCCGCGCGCGCCCGGGTGTCTAGTGCAAAAGACGGCAGGGCGGTAAGAATAACCACCGCCGCTGCCAAAACTGTTCTGATCATTGGGCTACCCCCGTGCAAACGATTCCACGGATGACAGCTTACTTGATCGGGAAGGCGTCTTTGAAGCCCAATGCGCGCACTTTCTTCAACTGTGCTGTCTGCTGTTCGGCTGAGGTGACAGGCCCGACAACCACGCGGAACCGGTTCTTGCCGCCCGAGCTTGTAATTCGCGCCTCGGCGGGCACACCACCGGATTGCAGTTTACGCACAATGTCATTCGCCGCTTTAGGCGAAGACACAGTGGCCACCTGAATGTAAGGATTTTTCACCGCGGACGGGGCCGTTGGTGCGGCCGGCGCAACGGCTGCTGTTTCCACAGGTGGGGTTGCGGCAGGTTTTGTCGGCGCAGCAGCTGCTGGCTTCTCGCCGGTCTCAGTCGCCTTGATCGCACCCAACACGCTGGCCTCTAGTGCTGCGGTCTCAATGCCTGCAGGCGCGGCTTCGGTCGCTTCGCCATCTGTTTCGGCCAGTGTCTCGGCGTCTTCTTCTCCGGTGCCCTGTTCCGCAAGGACTTCGTCTACCGGTCTCTGCGTCACAACCTCGACGGCCTCACGACGCATGACGACAATCTGCAACTCCTGCGGGCTGCCTGCGGTTAGTCCAAGTGCGGCGGCTGCATCCGAAGACACCATAATTGGCGGGCCGGGCAGCGTCACGTCACGCTCAAACAGACTGCCGATGACTTTCTTGCCATTTGCGGTGTTGGTGATCCTTACACGATCAGGTTGCACATCATCGGGTACAGCGATCCAGATCCCGCCAAGCGAGGGACGCCCGTCCCAAAGACCTTTGCCGCGCATCTGGAAGACATCCGGTGCTTCGACATCTTTTTCCTGAATTTTCAGGCTACCGCCTGGGATATTGACTGTCTCGGTCCGTGAGGCACCACCCCCCGAATTCTCGCCACAGGCAGACAGAATTGCTGCGCAAAAAACCGCCGACGCGCTCAGCCGCAGGACCGCCGGGTACTTGGATGAGATGGACATCTATGTCCCCCTGATTTTGTCCGCCAAGCCGTCACTGCTCTGACGAGCGTGCTGCGAACGACCTTTTGGGACTCTGCTCTACCTAACTTACGGCTTTTTGCCGCTTATTGAGAACAGTCTAATCAAATTCCAAACAAAAGGAAAGAACACATCCCCTCTGGACGTCGGTGGTTTGTTTGTCATAGAAGCGAACGGTCGACAGGGTCTTGCGCTTCGCAGGCCCGCCCGGCACCGGAAGGGTGGCAGAGTGGTCGAATGCACCGGTCTTGAAAACCGGCGATGTGCAAGCATCCGTGGGTTCGAATCCCACCCCTTCCGCCATTTTACCTTAATAAGCAATGTGTTGAGGGTCTTTTTTGAGGTGACCATCTTCTATCCCCACAAAGGGAAAATTCTAGAAATGGCCTTCGGAATGTCTAACAGACAAACAGAAATTCAGATGAGAGTTAAAGCTTTTGCCGCTTGTCGTAGCCAGACGCCGCCGGCGACTATCCTCGACGAAACAGGGTCTCCAACTGACGAGTTTCTCGACTTTGCTCTGCAAAATAGTGTCAATCTTAAAGCGTTTCGAGTTTACCTTGAGACATCACATAAAACCGAAACGCGTACACCATATAGGCTTATCACTGCGTTTCAGGATAATCTTTTGTCTCAGGTTTATCCCGAAACGCTTTAACTGGGTATTTGCCGGCGACGGGCCGATCGAACTTGATCTCGAATCCTCACCTAGGGACGCATTGTGCCGAATCGCCGAACTGTTCAAGGATGAGGGCAACGACTACCTGCTGGGATCGATGAAGGGTCTCCGAGACTTCATAGAAGCAGTAGAGTTGATGATCGAGTCCGATGGTGTTCGAGATACGGACAGGAGCTACTTGTTCCACCACCTCATTCCCAGAGCACTTCGCGATTTCAATCAGTTGAAGAAAATTGTCAGGAAAATCTTTGAAGAAGCGAAGTCGACGGATTAAGCATACTTGCACAAATTTTGCGCTCGACCTGATGTAGAGGGCAGGAATTTTGTTGCCTCTTTTATGAGGTTCAGGAGTGATAATTTCGGAACAACATAATGCAATTTCATAAATATTCAGATTTTTTCAAACGATACGAGATATCGACCAAAATATTGCAAGTATAAATTTTGCCGAATTGCCAAAGAATCTACGTGAGCAGGCTCTAGTTACCCCTCCGCCGTTCGCGTGCCAGCGCCATTCCCATCTCGGGCGCGATCTGGTGCCTCGACCTACGGAAACTGTCTGCATCAGAAGTCGAGACGTTGATGACGACACCGCCGCCCATGTGATCGCCAAGTTGGTTGTTTGGAATGACTTGCGACCCACGAGGTAGATTGACCAATTCCGGCCCCGCCTCGCCAACCAGTCGGGATCGTTGCCCTTGAGCGTCGTCTGGGTGCGGCGCAGGCTCTTGTAATAGATATCTTTGTTCTCTTCGATCACGCTTTCCAGCGAGGCATAGGGCACGTAGGCATAGCCTGCCCTGAGCAGCATCAGCGTCGTCAGGATGCGCGATAGCCTGCCATTGCCATCCTGAAACGGATGGATGGCCAGGAACTGCACCGCGAAGACCGCAACGATCAGTAGCGGGTGCAGAGCCTCTTCCTCGGTTGCCTTGCGGACCCAATGCACCAGCTCTTCCATCAGGCGCGGCGTCTCGAACGGGGTGGCGATCTCAAAAACGACACCGATTTCCTTGCCGTCCGCATCCATGGCGACCACGTGGTTGTCGAGCTTTTTATACTCGCCGCGATGCCGCTCATCCTTGGTGCTGTGGCGCAAGAGAACCTGGTGCAACTGACGGATATGGTTTTCGGTTAGGTTCAGCAGGCCGGTTTTGTGTTTGATGATCTTGTCGGTAGAATTCAACATTGTGGTTCCCTCGTTTGATGGTTTGGTTCGCACCACCATCAAAACGGACAACCATCATCTCACTCAAGAGATGCGCCGTCCCCATTCCAGCTCGCTGGGAAGGGGCGGTGTCAGATCACATCGAGACTAATTCAATTGAACAGTTTCCGACGTGACTTAAGCTACTCTTTGCACCTGCTGATCGGGTTTGTATGTTTCATTTCTCTGCCAATAGACCACAGCGGGTGGTTTGCCGCCGAGCGCAGAATGTGGACGTTTGTGATTGTAGAACTCCATCCATTTTTTGATCCCGGCTTTGGCCTCTGACCCGGTTTCCCAGGCATGGAGATAAACGCACTCGTATTTCAGCGACCGCCACAGGCGTTCGAAAAAGATGTTGTCGAGGAACCGACCCTTGCCGTCCATCGAGATCCGGGTGCCGACCTGCTTCAGTCGGTCAGTCCAAACCAAGGACGTGAACTGGCTGCCCTGGTCTGTGTTCATGATCTCGGGCGGGCCGAACTTGTGGATGGCTTCGTTCAACGCATCGGCGCAGAACTCAGCCTCCAGCGTGTTTGAGATACGCCACGCCAGAACCTTGCGGGTGTGCCAGTCCATGATTGCCACCGAATACAGGAACCCACGCCGTATCGGCAGGTAGGTGATGTCTGCCCACCAGACCTGATTGGGCCTATCAACGCGCAACCCGCGCAGCAAATAGGGGTAAATCCTGTGCCCCTTTGCCGCCTTGCTGGTGTTGGGCTTCTGATAGATCGACATAAGGCCCATCAACCGCATCAGGCGTCTGATCCGTTTCTCGTTCACGAGATGGTCTTCATTACGCAGATGCCATGTCATCTGCCGCACGCCGTAGAAAGGCGTCTCCAAGAACTGCTTATCGATCACACGCATCAGATCGAGGTTCATCTCGGTCTCGCCTTTCGGCTCATAGTAAAACGATGATCGCGAGATCGACAGCAACGCGCATTGCTTGCCAACTGACAGCCCGGGTAGGTTCGGTTAAATCATCTTGCGCCTCACTTGCCGGTCCAGGGTTTGAGCTTTCTGGCCAAAAAATCGTTGGCGACGGCCAACTCCCCGATCTTGGCGTGGAGGTCTTTGACCTGCTCTTCATTAACTTCCGGTGCCTTCCGACTGCCACGCTCAAAAACACCAGACGCGCCTTCCAAAAAGGCCTGTTTCCACTGATGGATCATCGTCGGATGGTCGCCGAACCGACTGGCCAATTCGCTGACCGTCTCTTCGCCCTTCAGCGCCTCTAACGCGACCTTAGCCTTAAAATCTGGGTGATGTTGCTTCCGTTTCGACATTCCTGATCTCCTTCGTGTTGAAGATCAGCAGACTACAAAAAACAGCTTACGTCAGTGTCCGAATTTCGGGGGGGTAGCTCACTCCGACCGCTGGAAAGCACCAATTTCGAAACAATGACAAATGATTGTCCGGGGCTAACGATCGCAAAAAGTTGAACGAGGGCGAGTGTTGCCAGAGGGATAAGAAATTCCATCGCTATTTCCACTATGTTTGTTCACACAACATTTGTTCGAGCAGGAAACAAAAGCAAGCCCGATGCTAAAGTGATCGGCCAAAAGCGGAGCGCTTTAGAAGTCGGTCTCGCTAACGTCCACCGTACTCTGCCGCGATCGGTTAACAATCAATCTGGTGACATCTGGCCGGGAATAGTGACCCGCAAGATCAAAGTTTTGGCGTTCGCGGCGAACCAGAGAATGATCAAACTCGGCGACCAGCAGTTGCTCCTCGCCGACGACGGGTTCAATTATCCACTCTCCATCGGGACCAGCGATAGCCGAACCGCCGCCTGCCAAAACACTGGGGCAACAGTCGAGCATCGGTGCGGCGGGACTGTCGTGTGGAATATCAGACGCCTGCAATAGCCCCGAAACAGAGATGACAAAACTGCGGCCTTCTTTGGCCAGAAATTGCGTGATGTCGCCGGTATTGTGCAGACCGCCGGGCCAAAGTGCGACATGCAGATCCTCGCCTTGCCCATAGAGGGCCGCACGGGGCAGGGGCATCCAGTTTTCATAGCAATTCAGGCTGCCAACCGTGAACGGTCCAACGGGATGAACCTGCAGCCCGTGCCCATCGCCCGGGGACCAGACCAGACGTTCCTCGTAGGTTGGCGTGAGCTTGCGATGAACCGAGGCGATCTCTCCATTCGCGGAGATATGAACGCGGGAACAGTAGAGGCTGTGTCCGCCCCGATCAGCAGGGCGCTCGACGATGCCAATGATCACGGCGATGTTTTTGTCGCGAGCAGTCTGACACAGCCCATCCAGGTGGCCCGCTTCGATCTGAACGCCTTGCTTCAGATAATGTGCGAAGATGTCTTTCTGCAAATCTGAGTTGAACCGTGCGCCATCGGTATGTTCGATCCAGAAAGGATATCCGGGAACCAGGGCTTCACCAAAAGCGATCAGATCGCAGCCTTCTCCTGCGGCCTTTTCGATCCATACCCCCACTTTGTCGAGCGTTGCGTCCCGGTCCAGCCAGACCGGGGCGATCTGGGCCGCCGCGACTTTCAGCGCGTCATCGGACATGGTGCACCCCTTACGGTTTGCGTGGACTTAGCCGCCAGCTTCGTTTGATGTTTCCACCCCATTATGCACCAGCCGCGTGGACCATGGGATCGGGTTGCGCATGGCGTGGTGGGCCATACAAGCCCCCTCGGCTTCCTCAAGCAATGCCCGGATTTTCTCTTCTGACTCGGGGCTGTCGATGATGACATGGGTTTCCACATGTTCGGTTTCGCCCTCGGTCGTGTGGCCCAGCTCGCGCATTGTGCCAAGGTTCGTCTTGAACCGGAGTTTCTGTTCGAGCTTTAGGCTATCGACCTGAACCTTGCGCGCGGTCAGAATGTCCGTCAGGTGGGTCATCAGACAAAAGCCGATCCCGGCGCAGAAAAAGGCAAGAGGCGGCGGCGCGGTGTCGTCGCCAACGGGGGGCTGTTCGTCACAATAGAGCCTGACCGGGCTGAAGCCGGGGATATTGACTTGCACAACACCGGTTTTCTTCTGCTTCTGGTGCGCCTCGGCTGAAAGCGTAACCTCAAACCGCAACGGCTCCGGCGGGCGCGACTTGTGAAAAGGCGCCGCCTCGACATGCTTGAACTCGGGTTGAGTGTCAGAAATTTCACCAACACGGTATTCGGTTTTCTGTGTCAATATCGCTGTCTCCGGGAATGCGATGCGCTAGGCAAGAACCTTGACAAACTTATCAAATTTCTCCGGCACACCGTCCATTATTTTGGCATCAGGCAGTGGGTCCTTTCGCTCGGTGATCACGGGCCACTGCTCCGCCAGCTCACGGTTACGCTGAACCCAGATGTCCGTCTCCGGTTCGGTATCCGGCCGGATTGCATCTGCCGGGCATTCAGGCTCGCAGACGCCACAGTCGATGCATTCTTCGGGGTTGATCACCAGCATGGTCTCGCCTTCGTAGAAACAATCTACAGGGCAGACCTCCACGCAATCGGTGTATTTGCACGCAACGCAATTATCAGTGATGACGTATGTCACGGCATTCTCCTTACAAAAGGTCCCGGTCAGCGCCACGATGGCGGGTTACTGACCGGGGCCAGGTTTGCACGTGGCATTTAGTATGTGCCGCGCACAGGGAGGATCTCATTCCGAAACTGTCAGAATCTCGGAAAGGGGTTTCTTGATCTTCGCGACAGCCGGAACCTTGGCATCCTCGGCCGCATGCCCCACGGCCACGATCATGATCGGCTTCTCAGAATCAGGCCGCCCCAACATCTTGTTCAGAAACCTCATCGGGTTTGGGGTGTGCGTCAGTGTCACCAGACCTGCATGGTGCAGCGCCGCCAGCAGAAACCCGCAGGCGATGCCGGTGCTCTCGGGCACGTAGTAGTTCTTGAATCGCGTGCCGTCGTCGAACTCGCCCCAACGTTGCGCAAAGACCACGATCAGCCAGGGGGCATCTTCCAGATGGGGTTTGTGGTCATTGGTTCCGATGGGTTCCAGCGCTTTCAGCCACTCGTCCCCCGCACCGCCATCATAGAAGCGGCGTTCTTCCTCTTCGGCCGCGTCCCGCACCCGCTTCTTGAAGGCCGGGTCGGAGATCGCCACAAAATGCCAGGGCTGGTGATTGGCCCCCGAGGGCGCGGTGCCAGCGGTGCGGATGCATTCCTCGATCACGGCGCGCGAGACCGGGCGGTCCGAGTAATCCCGCACGGTGTGGCGACGTTTCATTCTGTCATAGAAGGCCCTGGCCTCGGCCAGCATGTCCTCATCCGACAGATCCAGGCGATCTGGCAGATCAATTGGTTCATAGTTGATGTCTTCGCGTGCAAACATTCACGTGTCCTTAATCTTTGTCCTGTTGACGGCGTTTCGTGGCCTGACCCGTGGTTCGGGGTGCCGAAAAGTCGGCCTCGGGTTGCAGGGTGCCACTTGGGTTGGGTGTCCCGCTCGTATAGGCCGCGTCCCAGTCGCCCAGTTTCTCGGCGCGATCATCCCAGTCTTGAAGGTTTTCCTGGTCGCGATACATGGCGAACGGCCGCAATGTGCTTTCGAAAAAATCCACCTGTTCATGGGTGCGGAACTGTTCCGGCAGGTAGCCGTTCCAGTGCAGACATTGTGACAGCGGCCGCCGGTAGCGCCGGTCCTGCGTCGCGGCCGGAACCCCGATCGGGATGGTGCCATAGGCCTTCATCCAGTCCGGGTAGCCCAACACATCCGACAGTTCCTTGTTGGTAACATCTTCGCCCCCGCCCGAGAGCCAGGCAGAGGTCAGGCCTTCGGCGGCGACCCCCAATTGGATGTTTTGGACGGCTGCACCCAGCGAGCACAGGAAAATTGCTTCATTGTTGTCGAGATATTCCGCCTCCCATCCCTGAGACGTCGGTTGTGGAAAGCAGACCTTCCAGCGCGGATCGCCCAGAACGATGATAATGGCCACGGTATTGGCCAGATAGGTCTTCTTGACTGCCGGGAATCCTTTGGCGTGATCCACCAATCGTTGTGCCTGGCGCAGAAAGACCTCTGTCACCTGATCGCGCAATGCGGGCTCATCCACCACGATGAACTCGAAGCACTGTGTGTTGGCGCCCGAGGGTGCCCAGCGGCCGCAATCCACGATGCGTTCGAGGGTCTCTTTCCCCACAGCCCTGCCGGGTTCGAACTTGCGCACGCTGCGGCGCTTGCGGATTACGTCCTGAAACAGCTGATCGGTCATCCCAGCCTCCCTTTTGGCCAAAAGCGTAGCCACATCAGAGGGCGGTCGCATTCCTCATTGATGAGGATAGGAAATTGAGTGTGTCCCCGGCTTTTACTTGTCTGGAAGAACACCTGCCTGGAGACATGAGATGGACCTGCAAACAGACCAAAAGACTGACCTGGAGACCCCGCCGAAGGGTTTTTTCGCGCTGCAGGTGCAGGAGGTGCGCCACTATACCGACCGGCTCTTTGCCTTCAGAACCGAGCGACCTGCTTCGTTCCGCTTCCGCTCGGGCGAGTTCGTGATGATCGGGCTTCTGGTCGACGGCAAGCCGCTGGTGCGCGCCTATTCCATCGCCTCGCCGAACTGGGAAGATCACCTGGAGTTCTATTCGATCAAGGTGCCCGACGGCCCGCTGACCTCGCGGCTGCAATCGATCAAGGCCGGCGATCACATCCTGATGCGTGCCAAGCCGGTCGGGACGTTGGTGTTCGACGCGCTGTTGCCGGGCAAGCGGCTGTTTCTGTTTTCGACCGGCACCGGAATCGCGCCCTTTGCCAGCGTCATTCGTGATCCGGAGGTGTACGAAAAGTTCGATGAGGTCTTTCTGCTGCACACCTGCCGCGAAGTCGCCGAACTTCAATACGGGATCGACCTTGTCCAATCCGTCCGGGATCATGAGTTCCTCGGAGAATTGGCCCGGGACAAGCTGCACCACCTGCCGGCCGCGACGCGCGAGCCTTACGAGAACACGGGCCGCATCAGCACCTGGATTGAGGATGGGCGGTTGGCGGAGTTTGCGGGCGGACCTCTCGATCCCGAAACAGACCGCGTGATGATTTGTGGATCCATGGCGATGCTGCAGACATTAAAAACGATCTGCGAGGCGAAAGACTTCATCGAAGGCTCCAACTCGGAGCCCGGACAATTCGTGATCGAGAAAGCGTTTGTGGACTGACAAATCCATCGAGTGCGCTAGACTGGCGATATGCTGCTTGAGAAAAACGTCACAAATGCGCTGCCCACCGTGGATATTGACACAGCGGTCGCCTCGGCGCTCACCGAGCGTATCGGGCAACAGGAGTTCGTCAGTGCTCTAATGGCGTTCGGTCGCGAGACCGCCGCCGCCGACCTTATCTCTGTGTTCTGTATGGGCGATCGGGACACACCTTTGTTGATCGGCACGGCATCTATTCTGGGCAACAACCGGGCAGAACTGGCCGCGAAGAACTACGTGCGCCACAGCTCTGTTGACAGGAATGCTGAGCTGCTGACCAGACCGGAGACCCCAGGGGATTTTCTGACGGTGCAGACGTCCGAAAGCATCCAGTCGTTCCCCTACAGGCGCGACTGCTACGAACGCCCGAGGATCGGCGCCCGCATGTCACTGATCCGTCGACGACGCGACTATGGGTTGTCTGTCAGCCTCTATCGCGCTGTCGAGAGCCCGCCGTTTCGGGACAGCGAATATGACAGGATCGCCGCACTTCTTGGTGTGATGCTGAACGCCACCGAACGCCATGTGGCCTTCACCCTCAAGGACAAGGTTTGGAGGGAGGATGACATCCAGATCCGACTTGCGCTGAACTATCCCGAGATGACGGATCGGGAGCGCGAGGTTGCGGCTATGACAGTTAAAGGCCGAACCGCGTCAGAGATCGCAGCGATTCTCGGCATTGCCGAAACAACGGTGATCACCCACCGAAAACGAGCCTACCGGCGCATGAATGTCTCGAACCTGCGCGAACTGATGGCGACCTACAACGCGTAAAAGCTTCAGCCGCGCAGCTTGTTCACGACAAAGCCGACGACCATCTGCACCACCATGCCGGAAACACCGCCTCCGACAAGGTTGCCGGCGATGGCCCCGAAATCCATCCCCGCAGCGGCGTCCCCACAGGCAGCGCCCAACAGCCCGCCAAGCAACTGACCACCGCCGACACCGCCAACGGCACCCGCAAGAAGGTTCCCAATGCCACCCATATTGGAGCCGCCTGGCCGCACCTTAAATCCTCTACGAGGTCAATGTGCTGGTATCAGGCGGCTTGCGCGGGCTGATGAAATAGGAGGGCATGCAGATGATCGTCAACTTCGAGACCCATGCATCAAACGAACGCACGTTGCCATTGTTAACCGGCAAGAGGGGCATCCAATCCATGAGTTATCGTTACCTGCTAGCAGCAGAAAGCTAGCGCACTTGCCGTGCAATCGGAAAATTCTCGATGTGACAAAGCCTGTTGCGCGGCTTTCGCGCTTGTAGTCCGCTATCGCTCGAACCTGAACGAGCAAGCGGATCGCCGGTTCAGTCGACGCGACCAGCCGCACAATGATCTGTCCGCTTAATACGGTGACGCTCCCATGTTGACCATACTCGTCGGCTCACTACGCCCGCCCTTTTCTGTCGTTTCTCACACGAGGGCGAGAAAACGTGGAACCACATGCGATAGTTGGCACGCTTGGAGACCGATCCGAAGGCTACCCCCACAAACCAAGTCTGGTCAGCAGACGTTTGCGTTTCATAAGCCACCATCCAAATTCTTCGGGCCACATGTCATAATCGTCATCAAGCCCCAGGTCATTGGCGGCATGAAGCGGCCAGTTCGGGTCTTCCAGAAGCTCTCTCGCAAGGGCGATGAAATCGGCCTGTTGCGCCTGAATGATATGCTCACAGGCCTGTGCTTTCCGAAGAAGCCCGACCGCCATCGTCGGCATGCCCGTTTCCTGCCGAACCTGCTCGGCGAACCGAACCTGGTAACCCTCTTCAATCACCATTCGGCGGGGGCGTTCGGTTCCACCAATGCCACCAGTTGAGCAGTCGATCATATCCACACCGGCGGATTTCAAGGCCTTGGCCGTTGCAACCGTATCTTCAACATCCAACCCTCCCGGCAGCCAGTCGGTGGCCGAAAGCCGAAAGGCCAGCGGATAGTCTTCTGGCCAGTTCTCCCGGATGGATCGGGCAACTTCGACAGCAAAGCGGCGGCGGTTTTCCGGGGAGCCGCCCCATGCATCCTGCCGTTGATTGCTGATGGGCGAAAGGAATTGATGCACAAGGAACCCGTGCGCTGCATAAACTTCGATTATTTTGATCCCGGCCTCATGTGCCCGATGCGCTGCCTGGCCGAAATCCGAAATCACTTTTTTGATTTCGGCCTCTGGCATCTCAAGCGGGGTTGGCCACCCATCGGCAAATGGAATGGGTGATGGCGCGATGGTTTCCCAAGATAGTTCGCCGCGCTCAGAAAAATCTGTGCCGTCCAGCGGTGCATCGCCATGCCACGGCCGTCGTTCCGAAGCCTTGCGCCCGGCATGTGACAGTTGAATGCCAGGCACTGCGCCTTCCTGTTCAAGGAAAGCTGCGATAGGCCGCAGTCCTTCAACTTGCGCATCCGCCCATAATCCGAGATCGCCCATCGTTCGCAATCCGCGTCGTTCCACGGCGGTTGCTTCAACATACACGAGCCCGGCACCACCCATCGCAAATCGGCCCAAGTGAACCAGGTGCCACGCGTTGGCATGGCCGTTCCGGGCCCGGTATTGGCTCATCGGAGAAACGGCGATCCTGTTCTTGAAATGCACGCCTCTGAGTTGGTAGGGAGAAAAAAGGGCAGACATGAGGGTGGCCTTTCAAAGTCTGTATGTGGGAATAAAATAACTGGGTCGCTGAGCAATGCTCAACGACATGGTGTGATTGCGGCGGCCGCTCTCCGGTGGTGAACGAGGTCCGGTATATTGGCCTCATGAATATAAGCAGTGAGGAGAACGACCATGAATTATTATGCAGGATTAGAAGTATCTCTCAAGGAGATTTCGATTTGTGTTGTCGATGATGGCGGGAAGATCATTGCGCGCGGTAGCGCGCCCGCTGATCCGGATGGGGTCGCCGGTTGGTTGAAGAACCGTTCTTTGACACCCGACCGGATCGTGCACGAAAGCGGTCAGCTCTCAATCTGGCTACTGCGTGGCTTGACCCAAATCGGCCTGCCCGCGATCTGCATTGATCCCCGCAAGGCTCACAAAAGTCTGTCTGCGCGATTGAACAAGTCCGGCAGTGAAGTGGTCCCAGAAATCCGGACAGTTGGCTAAGGTGTATCCCAAACCTCTGAAGGGATACGGACATGGCAAAACGCCGGAATTTTTTAGATCAGTTTAAAGCCAAGGTGACGTTGGAAGCGTTGCGCGGCGACAAAACCGTGCAAGAGATCGCGGCGAAGCATCAGTTGCACCCGAACCAGGTCAGCACGTGGAAACGACAGGCCATCGAGGGCATGGCTGACGTGTTCTCAGGCGGCAAGCAGAGCGGCCCGACGGAAGCCGAGGTCAAAGAACTGCATGCCAAGATCGGGAGGCTGGCGGTGGAGAACGATTTTTTATCGGAAGGGTTCAAAAGGTGAGCCCGGCAAAGAAACGCGCGATGATCCAGCGCGGCCATCCCAAGCTGAGCATCAGTCAGCAATGCAAGCTGGTGAACCTGAGCCGGTCGGCATTTTACTACACGCCGGTCGGGATTGATGCTGCGACGCTGGAAATGATGAAAGAGATCGACCGGGTGTTCACCAAATACCCGTTCTTCGGGTCACGCCAGATCGCTGCCTACCTGCTTCTAAAGAAAGCTGACCTAATCACCGCACCAGACTATGTGGTGATCAAAGCGGCCGAAGAGTTCACGGACAAAACCACGGCCATTAACGAGATGTGGCAGACCGACTTCACCGACTTCAAGATAATCGGTTGGGGCTGGTATTATCTCAGCACGATCCTGGATGATTACAGCCGCTATATCATCGCCTGGAAGCTCTGCACGAACATGCGGGCCGAGGACGTGACTGACACAATTGAGCTGGCTCTGGCGGCGTCCGGATGCGATCAAGCCGTCGTTCGGCACAT
>NZ_JBTLNE010000041.1:0-32883 GCF_054457435.1 Halovulum sp. GXIMD14793
CACCTTCGAAGCGCTTTTCAAATCCGTTGCACAAACATGCGACCTCTTCCCACCAGACGAGTGCCGAAATCTCTTCAAGGCTGCCGGGTATGTTGCAGATTAAATGGACGGTGCTCTAAGGTCAAGACATCAAACTTTCATATTGCCCCACACGGCACAAGGCCAACTTAGCAAGCACCCCATCCCCGTTGCTGTCAAACACCAAGGCCAGCGCCTCCATATCCGACCCCGCCGTCGGGTCCCACTCGGTGAACACATATTGCCGCTTTTCGACAATAGCGTTCTTCCCGTCCGGGTCATAGAACAACACCCCGTCACCAGCCCCGGCCCAGGCCGTCCGGTTCTTCAGGCCATCCCCGGTCGCATCCATATAGATGCTCGAATTCTGCGCTTCCGTGATCGAAACACCATCACCGTCAAGGTCCAGCAGAACCGGCTGCGGACCTGTATAGCGCGGGTCATCATGCGAGCGGCCGTGCGGGTCTTCGTTCGGGCTACTATACTTCTTGCCACCCTTCTTCGAAGACCCGCCATACGTATCGTCAGACGACTTACCTTTCGCCTTCTTCGACCCACCATCATAAGACCCGTCCCGCACCCGAGACGGCGGCGAAGGCGGTGGGTTGGCGTTCATCGAATACCGACGTGCAACCTGCGCAACCGAAACTACCTATTCCTAAATGCCCCGGAATGGCGTGGCCTGCACAAGTTTTGGTCTCTGACGATTTTTATTGAACCCGCGATCGATATTCTCGAAGAACGCCTCATTCAAAGATGGCTCGACCATGGCTTAACCCGACAGAAAGCTCAGGAACGCGCATTGGGGAATGACCTTGTTAACGCTCAACTTATCTCTCAGAAAAGTGACAGATCAGCCATCGACTTAAAGTTGGTATAATTGGCATCGCTTCAGGCCCTTAACTCAGGTCCTGTCATGTTTCCATTCTTGGTAATTTTTGCCCGGCTCAATATCCGATGGTTTTAGGATCAGGCGTCGAAAGACAGAATTCCTAAGTCTAGCTAGATGTTTCAACTTCATTTAACCAAGGTGGATTGGCACCTGCGCGGGATACATTTATCGCAGCAACTCTGGCCGCAAAACTGAGCGCTTCTTCTAAGCTTGCGCTTTGGATATTTTGCAGGGCTTCCTTACTCAATAAACCAAGCTCTTGCAGCTTGGCGATAAAGCCTGCGTTAAACGTATCACCTGCGCCAACTGTATCAACGACAGCAACCTTTGGCACAGGAGCAAAGGCTGTCTGTCCTGACAGAGTTTTTGCCGTAGCCCCAAGATGACCACGTGTCAGGATCACGACCGATGCTCCAGCGCTCAGAAGGGCATCTGCCTTTTCCTCCAGCGATTGGGTGCCCGGATAAATCCAATTCAGATCCTCGTCCGAGACTTTGACAATATCCGCACGCGAAATCATCGCAAGCAAACGGGTCCGATAGGTATCGACATCCTCAACAAAGTTTGGCCGCACATTCGGGTCCAGAACAATCACGCGATTTTTTGCTGCCATTTCACACAATGATCTTAGGGCATCTCCGACCGGGTTCTGACACAGGCTGATACCCCCAAAATAGAGCGCTGTTATCTCATCCGTCAGGTCGGGCAAATCACTTTGCCCCAACATGCGCACCGTCGAGTTATCGTCGTAGAAGGTATACGATGCCTGGCCTGCCGAAAGCTGGACAAAAGCAAGGGGGGTTGGGCGGTCTGACACCACGGCAAAACGTGTATCAACATGGCTGACGCGCAACGCGGCATCCAGTTGTCGGCCTAGAAAATCCGAGGAAAGTCCTGTGAACATCCCGACCTGCCCCTCAAGCCGACCCAGAGCAATCGCCGTATTGAACACGGATCCACCGGAATGGGGTGTAAATCCCGGTTCGCCCTCGACGCTTTGCATCGGGATCATGTCAATCAGCGCTTCGCCGCAGCACAGGATCATCGGCCGACCGCCCGCGCAGGATGCGTAAGGACTTCGCCCACACCGCTACTCTCTGCCACATAGCTTTCCGTACTTTGCGCACACTCTGACAAACAAAGCATCTTCAGCCGATGTGCACACGAAACACTCTTTGTCGGATCGTCATGGATCGCGAGCGCTTCCAGCCCGTTCAGCAACGCGCGCCGCGCCGCACAGGCCATCTCAGCAAGGGTTTTCCAACTTGGATCGTTGGCAACAACCACAGAACCGTCCTCCCACATCCGCGCCCAACTTGCCTTGACCATCGATAGGCCGTCAATATCCTCATCCCTCGCCACAAGATCACGCAGGATCGACAATACAGAACCTTGGTGATGAGCCGAACGGCGCAATCGGATTGAGAGCATATTCGACCGACCCAGGGATCGGCGGCGCGTGGCAACCCAATAAAACAGGTGTTAAAGACACCCTTTCTGCCATCCCATTCGTGGCTTCCCTCGTTTAATGGCTGTGGATCCTGAGCCTAACAATCCGGCACATTTACCGCCAACCCGCCCTGCGAGGTCTCTTTGTATTTTGCGTGCATATCGCGCCCGGTCTGGCGCATCGTTTCGATACAGGCATCCAGTGAAACCAAATGCGTGCCATCCCCCCGAACCGAAAGCGAGGCTGCCGAAACGGCCTTGATCGCACCCAATCCGTTCCGTTCGATGCAGGGTGCCTGGACCAGGCCTTTGATCGGATCGCAGGTCATTCCCAGATGATGTTCCAGCGCGATTTCGGCAGCATTTTCGATCTGTTGCGGCGTGCCGCCCAGCACGGCGCAAAGGCCCCCTGCGGCCATCGCAGCGGCTGAGCCGACCTCTCCCTGACATCCGACTTCGGCGCCCGAGATTGAGGCGTTGGACTTTATCAGCCCGCCAATCGCCGCAGCAGTCAGCAGAAACTCTCCGATCCGCTCGCGCGTCGCACCGGGCACGTGATCCAGATAGTATCGCAAAGTCGCTGGCAAGACACCGGCGGCCCCATTGGTGGGGGCCGTGACCACCTGCCCGCCTGCGGCGTTCACCTCATTGACGGCCATGGCATAGGCCGACAGCCAGTCGTTGATCGTGTGCGGCGCGGCCAGATTGCGCCCCCGCTCGGCCTGCAGCGCATCGTGGATCGCTTTGGCGCGGCGGCGGACATTCAGCCCGCCGGGCAGGATGCCATCCTCGGACAGGCCCTGATCAATGCAAGCCTCCATCACGGACCAAATCCGCTCCATCCCTTCCTTCAGACCGGAATGACCCGCCGCAGCTTCATTGCGGCGTTTCATCTCAGCGATGCTCAGCCTCGATGTCTCGGCCATCTCCAGCATCTGGGCGGCCGTTGCGAAGGGATACGGCACATTTACGTCTTCGGCGGGTACGTCGCCGCGTGACATCTCTCTTGCGGTCAGGACAAACCCGCCGCCAACAGAATAATACGTTTCCTCAGCCCAAAGCGTTCCGTTGCCATCATAGGCCGAAAGCACTATACCGTTGGTGTGACCGGGAAGCGGCGGGCCAAAATCGAACACGATGTCCTGCTCTGGGGCGAAGGTCAGCGTGCCAAGTCCTTCAACGTGAAGCTGACCGGTGCGCAAGATATCCGCCTCTGCCTGACGGGCGCGGTCAGCATCAAAAGCATCCGGTACGAACCCGGCCAGACCAAACATCACCGCCTTGTCGGTCGCATGCCCCTTGCCGGTGAACGCCAGCGATCCATGCAGACGACAGCCCAGCCGTGCCAGCTCCCCTGCCCCGGGGATTTTCTGCCCGCCATCCCGCAACAGATCCAGAAACTGTGCAGCCGCAATCATCGGTCCCATCGTATGAGAACTGGACGGCCCCACGCCGACCTTGAACAACTGGAAGATACTCAGAAACATGGCTTTGGTCTTTCATTCCGCGCTATCTGCACCTGCCGCACAGCATTTGACGATCCGACCCGCATTACGCAACCGAGAATCGCCTCGCGCCCGGGGAATACAACCGTTATTGTCCGACGCAAACCGACATAAAGACCGGGTGCATACCATGATTAACCGCCTCTCTCCGCCAGAACGCGCCAAGCTTTATTCCGCATATCACGCTATGAGCCTGATCGAGGACGGAATGAAGCTGGGCCTTGGCACCGGCTCTACCGCAGCCTGGCTAGTGCGGCTTCTGGGCGCGCGCAACAAGATTGAAAGCATGGTGATCCGGGCGACGGCCACCTCGTCTGTGACAACGGAGCTGGCGCAGCGTGTGGGTCTGGAAATCAGCGATCTGGACGATCTGGGTCGGCTGGATCTGACCATTGACGGCGCGGATGAGTTTGATCCCCTGCTCAGCCTGATCAAAGGCGGCGGCGGCGCATTGCTGCAGGAAAAGATTGTCGCCATCGCATCGGACCGGATGGTTGTGATCACCGATCCGTCAAAGCGTGTAGAAAAGCTCGGGGCCTTTCCGTTGCCGGTCGAAATTGTCCAGTTCGGACGCGAAACAACCCGCGCCATGATCGAACAACGTCTTGCCGACAGCGTGGGGCCAAAGGACACCGCCTGGCGGATGGACGGCGATGCGCGATTTGTCACCGATGAGGGTCATGCCTTGCTGGATATCCATATGGGGCAAATTGATAACGTCGACGCGCTGAGCGAGGCATTGTTGTCCCTGCCCGGCGTGGTCGAAACCGGCCTGTTCATCGACATTGCTGACACAGTTGTGATTGGCGCGCCCTCTGGTGAAGCCCAGTTCGTCTATGCGGATGAGGATGATGAAATGGCGGATATCGACGATATGGACCGGTTGGACGCGTTGATGACCGCCCTGGCAGACCTGGAGGACAATGCGTGAGCGATTATGACCTGTTTGTCATCGGCGGCGGCTCGGGCGGTGTACGCGCCGCCCGCTGGGCCGCAATGGCGGGCCAGAAGGTGGGCCTGTGCGAGGAGTTTCGCTATGGCGGCACCTGTGTGATCCGCGGCTGCGTACCAAAAAAGCTGATGGTGTTCGCATCTGGCTTTTCCGAGATGGCCGAAGACGCACGCGGCTTTGGCTGGGACTTGACCGCAGGCGCGTTTGATTGGCCCGGTTTCATCGCCAAGAAAGATGCCGAGATTGATCGCCTGGAAAAGGCCTATGCCGGCAATCTGGAAAAAGCCGGGGTCGAGATTATCCGTGCGCGGGGCACAATCGCCGGTCCGAACACCGTGACCTTGTCCGACGGCCGGTCGGTAACGGCCCGCCATATTCTGGTGGCCACGGGTGGCACACCGTTCCTGCCAGTTCTTCCGGGGATCGAACATGCGATCACGTCGAACGACATATTCGACCTCAAACAACAGCCTGAGCGCATTCTGATCGTTGGCGGCGGTTATATCGCCTGCGAATTCGCCGGGATCATGAACGGTTTGGGGTCAAAGGTGATGCAGTTCTATCGCGGCACCCAGATATTGCGCGGCTTTGACAATGAGGTCCGCGATCACATCGCCGAGGAGATGCGCAAGAAGGGCATCGACCTGCGTGTCGGGCATGATGTGACACGGATCGAGAAAAACGACACAGCGCTAAAGGTGCATGGCTCGGACGGAACGCAAGACGATTTCGATGTCGTTCTTTATGCGACGGGCCGTAAACCCAATTCTAAAGGGCTTGGTCTGGCCGAGGCTGGGGTAGAGCTGGCATCGAACGGCGCAGTCAAGGTGGACGCCTATTCGGCAACGGCGGTGCCCTCGATCCACGCGGTCGGCGATATCACCGACCGTGTGGCGCTGACACCCGTGGCGATCCGCGAAGGTATGGCTTTTGTTGAAACCGTTTTCAAAGATAATCCAACCCCCGCAGATCACGACTTGATCCCGACGGCCATTTTCACCCAGCCGGAAATCGGCACCGTCGGCCTGTCTGAGGAACAGGCGCGAGACACGCATGAGGTAGAGATATACCGCACAGCGTTCCGCCCGATGTTCCACGCCTTTGCCGGGCGTGATCAGCGCATGCTGATGAAGTTGATTATCGATAAACCCTCGCAAAAGGTGCTTGGGGTCCATATCATCGGCCCGGCGGCCGGTGAAATGATCCAGATGGTCGGCATCGCCGTAAAAATGGGAGCAACCAAGCAGGATTTCGACCGCACAATGGCGGTGCATCCCACCGCAGCCGAAGAACTGGTGACGCTGCGCGATCCGGTTCGCGGTTGACCTTGAACTCCAGGATCGGGATATACAGTTAGGTTGCAACGACCTGGACCAGAGCAACAAGGATCGGACAATGCCGATATTCAAGATGTCAGGCGGCCCCTGGGGCGGCGGCGGCAATAACGGGGGCGACGGACGCGGCCCATGGGGTGGCGGTGGCGACAATGAGGGCGACCGCGAACCGCCGCGCCGCCCTGGTGGCGGCAATCGCCCACCCGATATCGACGATATGGTCCGCAAGGGCCAGGAACATCTGCGTGTGCTGATGGGCGGGCGCGGCTCTGGCGGGGGCGGCGGTGATGGCGGCAGCGGCATCGGCAAGGGTGGTGCGGTTCTGATCGCAATTGCCGTTCTGGGCCTTTGGCTGTTCAAGTCCTTTTACACCGTGCGGCCCGATGAACGCTCGGTTGAGTTGTTCCTGGGCAAATTCAGCTCCATCGGCCAACCTGGCCTGAACTTCGCACCCTGGCCGCTTGTAACCTATGAAAAGCTGGTGGTTGAGCGTGAGAATACCATCGAGGTCGGCGGTCGCGGAGACGACGGCCTGATGCTGACCGGAGACGAAAACTTCATCGATATTGGCTTTGATGTGGTCTGGCGTATCTCTGACCCCAAGAACTTCCTGTTTAAGATCGCAGATCAGGAAGACACGATCAAAGCAGTCTCTACCTCCGTTATGAGGGAACTAGCGGCACAATCAGAACTGTCCGAAATCCTGACCATTGGCCGTCCTGAGTTAACGCGCAACGTCCAAACAAACATTCAGGAAGCTTTGAACCAGTACGAAGCCGGGGTTGAGATTGTGCGTGTCAACCTTGACAACGAATTCGTCCCCGATGCGGTACGCGCTGCCTTTGATGACGTGCAGGCCGCCGAACAGGAACGGGTCACCTTGCGCAACAAAGCGGACGCCTATGCCAACCAGAAACTTGCTGGTGCGCGTGGTCGACAGGCCGAATTGCTGGAACAAGCCGAAGGATACCGTGCCGAAGTGGTCAACCAGGCGAAAGGTGAGGCAAGCCGCTTTAGCGCCGTTCTGACCGAATACCTGCAAGCCCCCGAGGTGACCCGAAAGCGGCTTTATCTGGAAACCATGGAAAAAGTCATGGGTGCCATCGATAAGGTAATCATCGATCAGCAACCAGGTGGTGGTCAGGGTGTCGTCCCTTACCTGTCGTTGAATGAACTGCGTCGCAACCCCGGAGCGAGCCAATGAACAGGACATTTATCTTCATCGCCGTTCTGGTAATCGTCGCGGTCACAGCACTGAGCTCTGTATTCGTTGTGGATGAGCGGAAAAAGGCGCTGGTCATTCAGTTTGGCCAGATCAAACGCCCGGTTGAAAAACCCGGTCTCGCCTTCAAAGTCCCGTTCATTCAGGAGGTGGAGTATTTCGACGCCCGTATTCAGTCGCTGGACACCCCGTCGGACATCTTTACCCTGTCTGACAACCGGCGTCTGGTCATCGACGCCTTCGCACGGTGGCGCATCGACGACATTATTCTGTTCCGCCAGCGTGTTGCTGGTAGCGTCGACAACGCTGAACAGAAGCTGCAGGATATTCTGCGAAACTCTTTGGGTGAAGTTCTCGGCAACGTGCCATCGAATGATGTTTTGTCTGCCGACCGTGCAACGCTGATGACCAGCATTCGCAATGCCTCCATCACACAGGCCCGTGAGTTTGGGGTTGAGTTGATTGATGTTCGGATCAAACGCGCAGACTTCACACCAGAGCTGCGAACAGAGACATTCAACCGAATGAAGGCCGAACGTGAAAGAGAAGCCGCGGACGAGCGCGCGCGGGGCCAGGAAGCCGCACAGCGCATCCGGGCACTGGCGAACAGGACTGCGGTTGAGCTGGTCTCGGAGGCACAACGTGACGCTGACGTCATCCGCGGTGAGGCTGACGCAGAGCGCAACAAAATTTTCGCCGAAGCCTTCGGAAAAGATCCTGAGTTCTTTTCCTTCTACCGCTCTCTTCAGGCCTATGAAAAGGCCTTGCAACAAGGCAATTCCTCGATGGTCATGGCACCAGACAGCGAGTTCTTTGAGTATCTGAAAACGGACACGCAGCGTGACGCTGAATGACCTGATCCTGGGTCTGGGCTTTGTCGCTGTGTTCGAGGGGCTGGTGCTTGCACTGGCCCCTGGTCGTTTAAGCGAGCTGTTGCGCATACTGGCCGAACTGCCCGTCGAAACCCGCCGCTGGATGGGTCTGGGTATCCTTTTGCTGGGTGCTTGCCTGTTATGGCTGGCCCAAACCTAAGCGTTTGCGGCATTGCCAGCGACGTAACAACCGGTAAACTAGAAGTGCAAATCTGACGGAACTGATTGCATTCGCTGCGACGTATTACACATCACAAGCTAACTTGTTCTCATAGTGGAGGGTTCCTCGTGAACGCAAACACCAATCGAATTGCAAAGGCAGAGACGGTTACCAGCAACGCCATGTTGCGCCCGCTTGCCTTTGCTTTCCTGACCATTGCCATGCTGATCGCCAGCCTTCAGGCCGTATTTGCCCGGCCCGACAGCTTCGCCGATCTGGCCGAAGAACTAAGCCCAGCAGTGGTCAACATCACGACGACGACCATCATGGCTGATGGGCTGGGCCAGATGCCGCAGGTTCCCGAAGGCTCGCCGTTGGAAGACTTCTTTGACGATTTTATGGATCCCGGGGAACGCGACCGCCAGCGTCGCGGTTCGGCCCTGGGATCTGGTTTCGTGATCTCGGCCGATGGTTATATCGTCACCAACAACCATGTGATTGAAAGCGCCGATGAAATCCTTGTTGAATTCTTCGGCGACGGCAAGGAACTACCGGCCAAGATCATCGGCACCGACCCCCGGACCGATATCGCCCTGCTGAAGGTAGAACCTGACGCCCCCCTGCCCTTTGTGCAGTTTGGTGACAGCGATGCCGCCCGCGTCGGCGATTGGGTACTGGCCATCGGTAACCCGCTGGGTCAGGGGTTTTCGGTCTCGGCCGGGATCGTGTCCGCGCGCGGCAGGTCACTGCAGGGGGCCTATGATGACTTCATCCAAACAGATGCTGCGATCAACCGCGGGAACTCCGGCGGGCCGCTCTTTAACATGGATGGGGATGTGATCGGCGTGAATACCGCAATCCTGTCACCCACGGGTGGGTCCATTGGGATCGGGTTCTCCATGGCCTCGAACGTCGTCACCAATGTGGTCGATCAACTGAAAGAGTTCGGCGAAACACGGCGCGGCTGGCTGGGTGTCTCGATCCAGGACATCACCCCGGATGTGGCCGAGGCGCTGGGTCTCGATACGGCAAAAGGCGCGTTGGTCACGGATGTGCCCGATGGTCCGGCCAAAGATGCTGGCATCCTGTCTGGCGACGTGATCCTGAGTTTTGATGGCGCCGACGTTAAGGACACAAGAGCATTGGTTCGTATGGTCGGAGAGACCGATATCGGGGCAAAAGCACGCGTTGTGATCTTCCGCGAGGGCAAAACCGAAACCGTGCTTGTGACCCTTGGCCACCGCAAAAGTGCCGAAGAGGCGCTAAGCGGTGACACAGGCGTCAGCAAGGACATCAAGGAACTGACCATCCTTGGCATGACGCTGGCCCCGCTGACACCTGAGTTCCGCGAGAAATATGGCGTGGACGAGGACCTGCGCGGGGTGGCGCTGACCGAGATAGATGAAGCGTCCGAAGCCTTTGAAAAGGGCTTGCGCGCCGGTGACGTGATCACCGAGATCGGCCAGCAGCCGATCCAGGTGCCCTCCGACGTTGAGGCACGGCTGAAAGATGCGAAGGAGGCTGGTCGCAAATCAGTGCTGATGCTGGTCAATCGCGGCGGCGCACCGCGCTTTGTCGCGATCACGCCCTGACGCGCCTAGCCCTATACCAATCGAAAAGGCACCCATTTCGGGTGCCTTTTTTTGTCAGAAGATGAAATCATCCGCATCCATCTGATCAAGCGTAACATCCTGCACCAGGATCGTGCTGTCTTCATCCAGGGTGATCACGACCCCCGCTTCGGTCTCGGCCATATCCAGCCCTGCGAACCCGCCCGCAACGCCGCGCAGCACGATGCGATCCTGCCCGTCCTCAAAATCCGTAATGCGGTCATTTCCGGGCTGATTACTGCGGAAGACAAACCGGTCTGCCCCCCAGCCGCCGGTCAGCACATCGTCGCCTGCGCCGCCGCGCAGCCGGTCCGCCCCCTCACCACCATCCAGCCAGTCATTGCCCCAGCTTCCGGCCAGCACATCATTGCCGCGATGCCCTTCGATCCGGTCATCACCGCGCCCGCCATGCAGGCGGTCCGAGCCATTGGATGATACCAGCAGATCATCGCCCCCGCCGCCACGGGCGACGCTTCCCTCGGACCAGACACCCAGCCGGATCACATCATCACCGTGCCCACCGCGAAGGTCATTCGTACCACCGTTATCGATCAATATGTCATCGCCGGACCCGCCCCGGATCACATCATCGGTGCGCCCGCCATGCAGAATGTCATCGCCGCCACGCCCCAGCAGCACCACCGGACCATAGGTCGGCAATACCATTCGACCTGGGTCGAACACATCCGCCCCAGCCCCGCCGATAAATCTGAACCCGTCCGATTGCAGCAGATCAGCCAGCGCGGCACCGATATCGGCAAAATACGTATCAAAAGCCCCCGCCAGCGGGTTATCCAGATAGGTTGCTACAGTCAGCCCGGCCCCCAGATCCAGCATACCGATGACCTGCATCTGCCCGTCGACCATTCGGCCATAGGTGACCCCTGTAACCGTTACCGATCCATTGGTCAAAGAACCGACCTCTACCATGACGCCAAACTCTGAATAGCGCAGGCTTTCCTCGGTTATCCAACCACCCATTTCCGGATCAAAAAGGATTGTCCCCGATGCATTGACAGGCGCGTTCAGGAACACATTCGGGGCAAGCGGCTGATCCAGCGGCGAGCGGATGTGAAAACCGATATCGGTGGCACGGATGGTAAGCATGGAACTCTCGACCTTCTTTAACTGGCCGGAAAGTCCCACAGGTTTTCATAAAATTCAAAACATCCCTTAACCTTTGGTTAACTGAACAAAGTGTTACCCCAACCTGCAAAGCGGCAGGCGCGGCTTGCAAATCTGGGCAAAGCCACTAAATCTCCGCCCTGCGAGAGATAAGGACCGAAGATGGCAAAGATTACCTATGTTGAGCATACAGGCACCCGCCATGATGTTGAGGTCGCCAATGGCATGACCGTGATGGAAGGTGCGCGCGACAACAACATCCCCGGCATCGAAGCTGATTGCGGCGGCGCTTGCGCCTGTTCCACCTGCCACGTCTATGTTGATCCCGAATGGGTCGAAAAACTCCCCGCCAAGGACCCGATGGAAGAGGACATGCTGGATTTCGCCTGGCAACCAGACCCGGCGCGGTCGCGTCTGACCTGCCAGCTGCGCGTCACGGATGATCTGGATGGCCTGATCGTTCAGATGCCGGAGAAACAGATTTGAGACTGATCGCAGCCCTGTTGTTGCTGGCGGCCCCGCTTTCGGCGCAAACCGAAAGCCAGCGCGTCGGCGTGACAGACGGCTACCGGATGGGCGCTTATTTCGACGACGCGACGACCCGCTATGATCATGCTGTTCTTGGCGATGATGTCGAATATGGTCGACTGGTCGCAGCGGTGGAGCATATGGAGGCGGTCCTGGACCTGCCTGCAGATCGCGTGTTCGAGGATATAGAGCCCCGGATTGCAGATGTCGACGGCGACGGCAGGCCGGAAATCATTGTCGTGGAAACCGACATGGCCCGCGGCGCGCAGTTGGCGATTTATCGCGCCCGCTTTGTCGACGGGTCGCGCGCAACACTAACCAAAATCGCAGCAACCGATCCGATTGGCCGCCGCCACCGCTGGCTGGCCCCGGCGGGCATTGCCGATTTCGACGGCGACGGGCAGGCGGATATTGCATATGTGGAAACGCCGCATCTGGGCAAGGTGCTGCGTATTGTGACCCTTCGCGGTGGCAAGCTGGTGCAAATTGCCGAACTGTCCGGCGTCACCAATCACCGGATTGGGGATGCTTTCATCTCGGGCGGGGTTCGCCATTGCGGGAACGCCCCAGAGCTGATCCTTGTCGATGCTGCGTGGAGTCAGATCCTGAGCGTGACACTGACCAATGGAAAGCCAAGCATCCAGGTTGTGGGTCCGTTCGATGATGCTGCCATGGCCAACGCGCTTCCCTGCCCTTGATAAAGGCAGTGTCGCCCCCTTCGCGGCAGAAGGGTAACGGCAGCAAAGACCGCTAACCCTGCGCCACCTCTGCAGCAATAGCGCCCACGACCTCCTTCAGCAGGTCGACATCCTCGCATTCGCCCATAACGCGGATCAGCGGCTCGGTCCCGGACTTGCGGATTAGCAACCGCCCCCGGTCGCCAAAGCGGGCCTCGCCATCGCGGATTGCGGCCTGAACAGCCTCACGGGACAGCGGGTCGGCGGTGGCTTCAAAGCGCACATTCTCCAACAATTGCGGCACAGGCTCAAAACTGCGCGACAGGTCCGAGGCACGCTTGCCACTGGCTACCATTGCAGACAGAAACTGCAACCCGGCGATCAGACCGTCGCCGGTGGTGACATAATCGGTCATCACGATATGGCCCGACTGCTCTCCGCCCAGATTAAAGCCACCGGCACGCATCGCTTCGACCACATAGCGGTCACCGACAGCTGTGCGTTTCAGATGCAGACCACGCCCATTCAAGTACCGCTCCAACCCCAGATTGGACATCACCGTTGCCACCAGCGTGCCCTGCGCCAAGCGTCCCTGGTCAGCCCACAGACCTGCAATCAGCGCCATAAGCTGGTCGCCATTGCAGACCTTGCCTTTTTCATCCAGGATCATCACCCGATCCGCATCGCCATCCAGCGCGATGCCAAGATCAGCGCCATGCGCGACAACGGTTTCTGCCGCCAACCGGGTGTTGGTCGACCCGCACTCCTTGTTGATATTGTAGCCATTGGGCGCAACGCCCAGTGGGATCACCTCGGCCCCCAGTTCCCACAGGACCTCAGGCGCGGTGCGATAGGCCGCGCCATTGGCGCAATCAACGACAATCTTCAGGCCCGACAGTCGCTGGTCGGAGGGAAGCGTTGTCTTGGCAAACTCGATATAACGCGCCCTGTCGCCATCGATCCGGTTCACGCGGCCAATATCGGCAGCCTCGGCCAATTCTGTCTCACCATCCAACAAGGCCTCGATCTCAAGCTCTGCCTCATCGGACAGTTTGAACCCATCGGGACCGAAGAATTTGATGCCATTGTCATGATAAGGGTTGTGAGAGGCCGATATCATCACCCCCAGATCCGCCCGCATAGAGCGTGTCAGCATACCCACAGCAGGCGTCGGCACTGGCCCCAGCAGCAGCACATTGGCCCCGACCGAGGTCAGGCCCGCCGTCATTGCATATTCCAGCATATAGCCGGAACGCCGCGTATCCTTGCCGATCACCACCCGGTGTTTGTGCCGTCCATGTTGAAAATACCGCCCAACAGCGGCGCCCAGACGCAAGGCCATCTCGGCCGTCATCGGATGTGTGTTCGCAAGGCCGCGAATACCGTCGGTGCCGAAATATTTTCTGCTCATGTTGCCCTCACAGCATGGCCTGCCACAAACGGACGGCCTGTTTTGTCTCGGCCATATCATGAACTCGCAGCGTCTGCACGCCCTGACGCGCGCCCTCAAGGGCAATCGCGAGGGAGCCGGGCAGGCGTTTCATCGCCTCTGGCGCTTGCCCGATCTGCCCGATCAGCCGTTTGCGCGACACGCCAAGCAGGATCGCGCAGCCGAGCCCGTGAAACAGGGACAGCCCCTGGATCAGGGCCAGGTTATGCGCCTGTGTCTTGCCAAAACCGATGCCTGGATCAACGATGATCCGTGCACGCGGGATGCCGGCAGCCTCGCAGTCGGCAATCCGCTCGGCCAGGCTGTCATAGACATCCAGCAACACGTCATCATAGCGCGGGTCCTCCTGCATGGTCTCAGGGTCGCCGCCAGAATGCATCAGGCAGACCTGCACACCGGTTTGAACTGCAACACGCAGGCTTTCTGGATCAAACTGCAAGGCCGAGACATCGTTGAACACACCCGCCCCAGCCGTAATCGCAGCCTGCGCCACAGCAGCCTTCCGAGTGTCAATAGAAATCGGGATATCGCTGATCCGGCGCACCGCTTCAATCGCGGGCTGAGTTCGGGCGATTTCATCCTGCGTTTCGACGAAACTTGCTCCGGGGCGTGTCGATTCTCCGCCGATATCCAGAATATCCGCACCTTCATCAATCAGGCGCTTCGCATGTGTCAGCGCATCCGCCCCGTCGCCGTGCCGCCCTCCATCCGAGAAACTGTCGGGGGTCACATTCAGGATGGCCATGACCCGCACCTGATCAAGGCTAAGACCACAGATCGGCGGGCGTTCTGCTGTCAGACGCTGATAGACATCATCCGGCAGATCGGCGGCCGGGATAACCTTTGCCACAGCGTCACGTGACAGGCATTCCACCTCAGCAAAACGCACCGGTCCGCCCGCTAGCGGCACCGCCGAAGGCTGGGCCCGGTCGGTGGTTGCAATCGGCCGATAATAAGTTGTCATTCAGCAAACGCCTCGGGGGTACCTGGCGCATGATGTTGGGCCCCGTCGGGCATCTCGGCCCCGCCGATGACATGCACGGCCCGTGCCCCCAGCGTTTTGCCGATCCATAGGGCCAGCTGAGGGACCGAGGATATGTCAGGGCGCGGCACAGCTGCCGTCAGCAGGCGCTGCGGTGCCCAGACCACTGTCTGGCCAGCGCGCAGGGCAAAATCAATCTCGGTCCTTGTATCGCCGACCAGTATTCGGGGGTCTTGTGCGGCCAGATCCCAGCAGCTTTGCTCGATGGACAAAAGCATCTGGCGCAAGCCGGGCTCTCCGCTCAATGCGGAGGCAAAGCCGGGCTGCGGTGGCACGCAGATCACTGCCGGGCCATCATCGACAATGAAATCCAGCCAATGGGGCAGCGTCGGAGCGGCCAAAGCTTCGGATGACAAGAAAACCACCCTTGGTGCCCGTGTCGCCTGCTTGGGTTCATCAGGTTCGGTCACCGGCGCTATACTGGTGGCCCCATCGGGCAGACGACTGCGCACGATCTCTACCCCCAGCGCGCCAGGGATGCGATCCAGTTTCTCGATCCGGATAAAAACACGAAACGCGCGCGGGTCCTGCAGGATTTGCGCCGCCAGACGCTCGGCCAGGGTTTCCAGCAGGTTGATCCGCTGGGCGGCCAGAATGTCGGTGATCGCCTGGGTAATGGCGTCATAAGACACCACCTTGTCTACATCGTCATCTGCAGCGGCGGAATGGCTGGCGATTTCCAGCACAACATTGAAACGAATGCGCTGCGTCACACCACGTTCGGACCGAAACGCGCCGATTTCCACCTCGCGCACATGATCGCGGACCGAGATACGATCCAGCAGTGCCGTGCCACCGGTTGCCTTGGCCCGGGCCATCGGCGTTTCGAAGGCCATAGAGGTTTTGTCCATCAGCGCAGATCCCCAATTTCAGGGATAAGTCCTAGCGACAAGAAATCGCAGGTTCAACCGCAGCCTAAAGCGTTTCGAGTTTACCTTGAGACATCACATAAAATCGAAACGCATACACCATATAGGCTTATCACTGCGTTTCAGGATAATCTTTTGTCTCAGGTTTATCCCGAAACGCTTTAGTTCATCGCCGTTTGCGAGGCACGTCGATAAAAGACATGCACGCCGATTTGGGCGGTGCGGGTCAGGCGACGCGACCAGCCAGGCTGCACCTGAGTGGTATGGTAATGCGTCGCGCCATCGGTCAGCGTACGTTTGTGTCCATCCAGCATAACGCGCGCCACCTTGCCAACGCGCTCATACGCTTTCGGTTCCGAGAACCGCTCTGGCAGACCATCGCATTTAAAAGAAAACTGGCAGGCATTCCGGCGCGATGATCCCTGATTAACCACGCCACAAACCGTGTCGGGATAGCGCGCGGATTCGACCCGATTCAGGATCACTTCGGCCACCCCCATCTGTCCCTTCAGATTTTCGCCTCGAGCTTCAAAGTACAGCGCTTCGGTCAAACATGCCCATTCAGCATCGCCAGTGGCCGGCGGCAGGTGGTCCATACGCTCGATCTGAAAGCCGCGGGTTTTCAGTCTAGAAATATCCTCAACAGCATCCTGCGAAAGGGAATAAAGCAGTCTGGTATCGATATCCTGCGCCGAAAGGGCAGCAATCGCGGTGCCTGCATCTCTGCTCAACTGACGCGGCGGGCCAAATCTGGTCGGTGAAAGCGCAGCTCGATAGGCGATACCATCATTCGGTAGCAGCACCGGCAGTTCTGACATCCGCTGCTGCTGGTCAACGACAGAGATCTGCTCAGCAACTTTATTCGCCGTCTCAGGGCTGCGAAGCGGCACTTCCATCACAAGAGGCGACCAGGACAGAACACGCGCATTGCGCATGTCATAATGCGCAGTCGGAGATACCGCAGAAAGCGACAGAAAAGCCGCTGCGGCAATTAAAAAGGCTTGTGACCGCCGCAGAAGCTGTGGGGCTTTGACGTAGCGTACCATTGACCTTACCTCTGCTTCACCCAAAACAATGGCGAACCTTGTTGCACCGCAACGATGCTGAGATTGCGCAGCTTATGACCCGCTAAAATGCAGAGAGTCTACCGAAAAAGGCTTACCGGTGATGGGCCGCCCGGCCAAGGAATGATGACCAAACCAAAATTATCTTTCAGAGTCATGGGGATTCCACAAAGTGTTGAGGTTTATAAACACATGGGACCAAAATAGGCGATGTGACAATTTACACCTCTCTACGTACAGAGGAGGCCCCAAACTCTATACCCGATTCGCCAAAATGGCCGCCTGTGCTGATGCCAGCCGCGCCGTCGGCACCCGGTAGGGAGAGCAGGAAACATAGTCAAACCCGGCCAATTCACAGAACCTGATCGAGGCTGGATCACCGCCATGTTCACCGCAAAGACCAAGCACCAGTTCAGGGTTCTGTTCGCGCCCGCGCCGTGCCGCCATCAGCATCAACTCTCCTACACCTTCAAGGTCCAGGGTATGAAAGGGATCTTCGGGATAAACACCTTGCGCCACATAATCGCGCATGAAACGCCCGGCATCATCGCGGCTGAGGCCATAGGTCATCTGGGTCAGGTCATTTGTGCCGAAGCTCAGGAACTGGCTGGTTTCAGCCAGATCACCGGCGCGCAGCGCGGCACGCGGTGTTTCTACCATCACGCCAATTCTGAAGGTCATACGCGCACCACGCTCCCGCGCGATTGAGGCCGCGACAGCCTCGACCCGTTTGGCGATCAGTTCCACCTCGCGGTTGGCCGATACCAGCGGGATCATGATCTCGGGGATGACCTCGGCCCCTGCCCGCCCTCCTGCGGCAAGGGCGGCCTCGAAAATCGCGCGAGCCTGCATGTCGTAGATTTCCGGCATGGTCACACCGACACGCACGCCGCGCTTGCCCAGCATAGGATTGACCTCGGCCAGCGCCTTGGTCCGCGACAGGATTTTCTCAACCGGCAGACCCGTCGCTTGGGCCAGCGCCCTGGCGTCTTTTTTCCTTTGCGGCAGAAACTCGTGAAGCGGCGGGTCCAGCAGGCGGATCGTCACTGGCTGTCCGGGCATACATTCAAACAGTTCCTCAAAGTCAGCACGCTGCATCGGCAGCAGACGATCCAGCGCGCGCTGCCGTTCATCCGTCGTTTCCGCGATGATCATCTCACGCATTGCAGTGATCCGGTCGCCGTCAAAAAAGGTGTGCTCGGTCCGGCACAGCCCAATCCCATCCGCCCGAAAGCGCCGTGCCATCTGGGCATCAAGCGGCGTATCGGCATTGGCGCGCACCTTCAAACGCCGCGCTCCGTCCGCCCAAGCCATCAACGTTTCAAATGCCTCTGTCATGGAGGCCGGGCGCATCTTCACCTGCCCCGCCAGCGCCTCCCCGGTTGTGCCATCCAGCGTCACCAGATCACCGGCTCGAAACTCCCGCCCATCAGCGGCCCGAAGAATGCCGCGGGCGGCATCAATCCGCAGGTCGGAGGCCCCCACCACACAAGGCACGCCAAGGCCACGGGCAATCACCGCGGCATGGCTGGTTACCCCGCCCGATACCGTCAAAACCGCCGCCGCCACATGCATGCCGCGAATATCCTCGGGCGTGGTTTCGTTACGCACTAAAATCGCGGCTTCACCCTGCGCATGGGCAGCCTGCGCCGCCTCGGATGAAAAACAGATCGGGCCACAGGCCGCACCAGGGCTGGCCGCAACCCCCAGCGCAAAAACATCACGCGCCGCATCCTCGTCAATCTGCGGATGCAGGGTTTCGGCCAGTTGGCGCGGCTCGATCCGCATCAGGGCCGCATCCCGGTCGATGACCTGCGCACGCGCCAGATCAACGGCAATGCGGATTGCCGCCGCCGCAGACCGCTGCACCGGCAGATAGTCCGTCAGCCAAAGACGATCCCCTTCGACCGTGAAGTATAGCGCCTGCTGATCGCCAGTGGCATCGCGCAACCGTGCGGCGGCAGGTGTCAGTGCTTCGGCGACCTCGGGCGGCATGCCGTCACAGGGCAAGGGACAAAGGTCCCTCCGGCCACGCCGTGCCATATCCGGACCCTGAAGGTCGCTCAGAAACATGCCAGCAGGCGCGGCATGCCCGACATCGCCGTCAACCAGTTGAAACTGCCCAACACCGCCCGCGCCCAGCCCAAAAACCATCCGCTGCACAATCAGCCCCATCCCGGCATCGTCCGGCGCGCCACTGGCCTGGCGCAGTATCTTGGTCGAGGGCGCATGCCAGGCCCGGGCCATCACGGTGATGGCGGCGCTCAGCTGCACGGCCGGACCCTGCGGAAAGGGCGCGTCCAGTTCCTGCTCATAAAGGGCAAGTGTCGCGTCGATCAGACGGCGCGCGGAAGCCTCGGTTAACGCTGCCTTGTCTTCGCGGTCGTGATAAAGCGCCTCGAAATCCTCGGCCTCCAGCCCATGGATGCGCGTGCCGAACGTCTGGATCAGGCGGCGATAGGACCGCAGCGCCGGGACCATACCAATCGCATCGGCCAGCTCCGGCAGCGTGTCTTCGCAAATTCCCAGATTCAGAAACGCCGGTGGTCCCCCCCAAAGCGGATCACGGGGGGAGGAGCGCAGCGCAATGAACCGCCCCGGCAAATCCGGCGGCAGATCCGGCACGCCGTTTTGCGCCACAGCATCAACGCACCCCTCCGTCAGTGCAAGCGCCGGAGGCACCGGCAACCCCAACCGTGCCGCCACCGCCAAACGCGCCGCGCGCGCGCCAACTTCGGCGTCGGCGGGCAAAGCGTCCAGCGGGTGATAAAGCGGCTCGCCCAAAGCGGCCTCCTGCGATCTAGGGTGCAGCGCAGCATAGGCAGGAATTTCCGGGGCGCAATGGGGTTGGTATTGGCGATTGGTCGACACCAACCCAACGGGAAATGCACCACGGGCCGCGTCCGGGCTGTTCGCCCGTGCAGCACAAACTCAACCGCTGCGCCTACCCCTCAATGGACGAGAAGACCGCGACACGGTTCATCACCGCCCTGATCCGGTGCAGCAGACACAAGCGGTTGCGACGCACAATCGGGTTCTCGGCATTCACCGTCACCTGATCGAAAAACCCGTCAATCGGCGCGCGCAGGCCCGCCATGGCTGTCATTGCAGCGGCAAAATCCTCGGCTTCCAGCGCTGGGGTGATCGCGGCTTCGGCTGTGTCGAGGGCGGCGTACAGTGCGGTTTCCTCGGCCTGCTCGGCCAGTTTCGGGTCCGGGTCCAGCGAGTATTCGACCCCGTCCTTCTTTTCCTCGACCTGCAGAATATTATTGGCCCGCTTGTAACCCGCCAGCAGGTTGGCGCCATCCTCGGTGCCGAGGAACGCTTGCAGCGCCTTCACCCGGTTGACCAGAAGCACCAGATCATCCTGCCCACCGAGGTCGAAACAGGCATCAATGACATCGTGGCGGATACCCTCGTCGCGGAGATGGACCTTGAGGCGGTCGGCGAAGAAGGAGAGGAGGTCAGAGGCTACCGTAGCTGGCCGTTCTATCTTAATAGTAAAAATGTCATCTTTTTCAAAAAGGTTGCCCTCGGCGAAAAAATTCTTTCTAGAGATTCGAATATCCCAATCAGAATACTTTTCGTCGACCTCATCATAGCTCTTAATTTTTTGCCGCTCTTCACCACGACTTACAAATGTACTACCCTGCTTGATTTTCTGTTCGATTTGGATTTTAGCAGAATTCACAACAACTTGGAAAATAAAGACTGAGAAATTATTCTTCAGTAATAGGTTTACCACGCCTAGGGCCGCCCGCCGCAGCGCATAAGGGTCCTTCGAGCCCGTCGGCTTCTCGTCAATCGCCCAGAACCCCGTCAGCGTATCAATCTTGTCGGCCAAAGCAACGGCAACGGACACCGGCTCTGACGGCACTTCATCCGAGGGGCCCAAGGGTTTCCAGTGCATCTCGCAGGCTTGCGCCACCGCCGGGTCATGGCCCGCCTTCTGCGCATAATACCGCCCCATGATCCCCTGCAGTTCGGGGAATTCATAGACCATTTCCGAGGCCAGATCGGCCTTGGCGATCCGTGCGGCCTCTGCCGCCTGATCCGGCTTAGCCCCGACCAGCGGGGCGATCTCCCGCGCCAGTGCCGCAATCCGCTCAATCCGCTCGGCCTGCGTGCCCAGTTCAGCGTGGAAGGTGACGTTTTCCAGCGGTTTGGCCATGCCGGTCAGGCCGTTCCGCTCCACCGTGCGCAGGTCATTCTCCCAAAAGAATTTCGCATCCGCCAGACGTGCGGCCAGCACCTTGCTGTTGCCCGCAAGGATGGTCGCCCCATTGTCCGAGGTTTCCCGGTTGGCAACGGTGATATAGCGTTCGATCCAGCCGGTCTTGGGGTTCTTTACCGAAAAGAACTTCTGATGCTCTTTCATCGAGGTTTGCAGCACCTCTGGCGGCAGGTCCAGAAAATCTGCGCCAATCTCTCCCATCAGAACCACGGGCCATTCGACCAGCCCGGCCACCTCGGCCAGGAGGCCCTTATCCTCGACCAGGTCCAGACCCTGGGCAAAGGCCAGTTGTTCCGCGTCATGCCAGATGATCCGGGCGCGCTCCTCGCCATCCAGAATGACGTGATGCTTGCGGAGTTTTTCGGTGTAATCCTCGAAAGAGGTCACGGCGATGCTGGCCGGGGCCATGAACCGATGCCCCTCGGTCCGGTCCCCTGCCTTGATGCCGTCAACCTCCACCGGCACCACCTTTGCCCCCTCTTCGTCGGTCAGGATGCAAAGGATGGATTGCAACGGCCGGACCCAGCGCAAAGCTCCGCTGCCCCAGCGCATGGATTTCGGCCAGGGGAAGGTGCGGATGGTCGCCTCCAGCACCTCGGCCACGATCTCTGCGGCGGGGCGGCCTTGCTTTTCGACCACGGCGAACCAGACAGCGCCCTTCTTGTCCTCGCGCTGTTCAAGATCATCCTGGCTCAGCCCGGTGGAGTGCAAGAACCCCTCCAGCGCCTTCTCCGGGGCATCCACGCGCGGACCTTTCCGCTCTTCGCGTAGGGTGGGTGACGAACCCACCAATTCCGCGACGCTCAACACCAGGCGGCGCGGTGTGGCAAAGGCGGCGGCGTCGCCATAGGTCAGGCCCGCCTCGACCAGACCATTGGTCACCAGCTTTTTCAGATCAGCCGCCGCGCGCGCCTGCATGCGCGCCGGGATTTCTTCTGAAAACAGTTCGATCAGCAAATCGGGCATCAGTTTTCCCTGTAATGGCGCCACATATAGGCGCGGCCATCCGGATAGACGGCAATCATGCGGTGAATTTCATAACCCTGCGCGCCGGGCTGTGTTTCGTCAGCGGCCAGATAGGCCACGGCTTTGCCTGCCTCAATATCCGCAGACAGGCCGTGGGCGTCAAAGCAGTCGAACCAGCCGGGGGCGACCAGCGGTTCGGGGTCTTTTGCCAGCGGAACACCCTCAAACGCTGCCGGATCCACCTTGAAACAACCGCGCAGTTTGTTGGGCGAGGTATCGGCGTCAATCCCAGTATAGTCCTGCACCGCGATATCCCGACCCTGCACCGAAACGCTGGTCAGCCCATCGACCCGCAGGTAATAGGCGTAGATCTGAAAATACCATAAGGCGGCCGCGAACACGGCTGCAAAGATCACCATCCCGCCTGCCAGAATGCGCCCGCTCATGCCGCCTGGCCACCCGCCTCGGTCTGAACAAAGGCATCCGCGCAGGCCTTGGCCAGCGCACGCACCCGCCCGATATAGGCCTGCCGTTCGGTCACCGAGATCACGCCGCGCGCATCCAGCATGTTAAACACATGGCTTGCCTTGATGCACTGATCATAGGCCGGGTGGGCCATGATGATGCGTTTGCCGGTCTTGGGGTCCTCTGCCGGTTCGGCCAGGATACGCGCGCATTCAGCCTCGGCATCCTCAAAATGCTTCAGCAGGGTGTCGGTATCGGCGACGTCAAAATTCCAGCGCGAATACTCTTCCTCCGTCTGGCGGAAGATATCGCCATAGGTCAGCGGGATCGGTGATTGCGGGTCATTGAAAGGCATCTGCATCACATGATCAACGCCAAGGATATACATTGCCAGCCGCTCCAACCCATAGGTCAGTTCGCCCGAGACCGGGTGGCAGTCATACCCGCCGACCTGTTGGAAATAGGTGTATTGGCTGACCTCCATCCCGTCGCACCAGACCTCCCAGCCCAGCCCCCAGGCGCCCAGCGTGGGGCTTTCCCAGTCGTCCTCGACAAAGCGGATGTCGTGGATCTCCATGTCGATGCCGATGGCCTGCAGGGACCCGAGGTACAGTTCCTGCAAATCCGGCGGGCTGGGTTTGATCAGCACCTGATACTGATAGTAATGCTGCAACCGGTTCGGGTTCTCACCATAGCGCCCATCGGTCGGACGGCGCGAGGGCTGGACATAGGCCGCCGCCCAGGGCTGGTCGCCCAGACTGCGCAAGGTGGTGGCAGGGTGAAACGTGCCTGCCCCGACCTCCATGTCATAGGGTTGCAGGATGGCACAGCCCTTGCTGGCCCAGTAGGTCTGCAAACGCAGGATGATTTCCTGAAAACTGCGCGGTGTGTCGATGGCGGCCATGGCGTCTTTCCCTGACATTTGGACCGGGTCTTAGGCCGCGCTGCGACGCGCGTCAAATGTCAGGTGGGTCTTACGGGCCAGAACTGCGGACGCGGGGCATCCTGAAGGGCCCTGTTCGGATGATCCGCAGAATCACTCCAACCGCCAAAGCACCTGATTTACCCCAGCCAGTTTGGCCAGGCGAGATAGCTCTGCCCCCAGCTTTTCGGCCCGTTTGGGCGTGCGCAGCCGGTCGGTTTCCGCCCAGAACCGGGACAGCGTCAGCGTGCCCTTTTGCCGGTCGGCCTTGACCTCAACCCGGCCCACAAACCGGTTCCCTTCCAGCAAGGGATATATGTAGTACCCCCATTTTCGCTTTGCCTCCGGGACAAACATCTCGACCGTATAGTCAAAGCCAAACAACCGCGCTGCGCGGGGACGGTCGCGGATGGCGGGATCAAACGGGTTGAGGATCCGCATCCGGGAGGTCGGGGGGCGCAGGTTTTGGATACGCTCCTCAATATCCGGGCAGGCCCAGGCCGTAACGCAGCTTCCATCCACGCCTTCGACCTCTACCTCGATCAGGTTTGCCGCGTCCCTTTCGGCCCAGGCCTTTACCTCATCCACCTCGCAGGCGTCCCAGAATTTGCGAATCTCGCCCAAGGTTCCAAAGCCGATACGCTCCAGCGCGGTTCGACAAAGTTGGGTGATCTGATCCTGATCGGACAGTTCGGGAATGTCTTGCGGGAAGACACGCTCAGCAAGATCGTAGTATTTTGTAAACCTTTCCCGATGGCAGGTCGCAAGCACCCCGGCATACCAAAGATAGTCCAGCACCATCTTATGCGGCGGGCGTTTCCACATCGTCTTTTCGCCGGCGACCCGCGTGTCGAAGTTTTTCGTGCAAAGCGGGCCTTCCTCGGCGATGCGCTGTGTCACATCGGCGATCAGGTCCGGGTCAAGGTATTTTCCATACCAGGAGGACCCGCCCACCTTGGCCTTCATGCGCCGGAACTGGCGTTGCCACATGGGCAGAAAATCCATGGGCAGGACCGACGCGTCATGGGTGAAATGTTCAAACACCTGCCGTTTGGTCCGCAACAGCGGGTCAAGCATGGTTTCGCGGTAATTTTGATTGCGGCTCCATAAGATATGGTGATGCGCCCGCGAAACGACCTGGATTGTGTCCAGTTGCACAAAGCCAAGCTGTTTTATCATACCTGGCGTATCGAGGGGCCCGGTCGGTGTTTGCGCAAGGCCATGTGATGTCAGCCACAGGGCGCGCGCCGTCGGGTTGTCGATCCGCAGACGGGCCATTGCTTATGCGCCGGGTATGTGGTGCGGCGCGGTGGCAGCCAGACGCATCTTAGCGCTTCCAGAATGCAAAGGTGAACAGCACATAGACCGACATCACCTCCAACCGGCCGATCAGCATGGCAGCGACCAACACCCATTTGGTGGCATCGGAAAGGCCCGCGAAACTGCCTGCCGGGCCGATTTGATCGCCAAGGCCTGGGCCGATATTGGCCAGAGCGGTCGCCGAGCCGGAAATCGCTGTTACCGGGTCCAATCCCAGCAGGGACAGCAGCACGGCGAAGACCGCAAGGCTCAGGAAGAACATAACGAAAAAGGCCATGACGGAACTGACAACCTCTTCCGTGATCGGCTTGCCGTCATAGCGCGCCTTGAAGATGCCCGAGGGCGAGTGGATGCGGCGGATCTGGGCTTTCAGCACCGCCAGCAGCAACTGATAGCGGAAGATCTTGACCGAGCAGGCCGTTGAACCCGCGCAACCGCCGATCAGCCCGATCAGGAAGAAAACAGCAATCGAAAACGCACCCCATTCCTGATAATCGACCGAGGCATATCCCGTGCCCGACAGGATCGAGACGGAGTTAAACAGCGACTCGCGGAACGAAGCCTCAAGCCCATCGCCATGGTCATGGATGAAGGCGACCCAAAGCGTCAGGGCTGTCACGGTCACGACGATCACCAGAAAATACCCCCGAACCTGCGCGTCTCCGACCAGCGCTCGGGGATTGCCCGAGGCCAACTGCACGAAGCGTACGAAAGGCAGGCTGGCCAGCAGCATGAACACGGTTGCGGTGTATTCCACCTGTGGTGGGAAGTGGCCCAGAGACGTGTCATAACTAGAGAATCCCCCGGTCGAAACTGTGGTCAGCGCATGGATCAGCGCGTCAAAGCCGCTCATCCCGTTCCATGTATAGCAAAGCAGACAGGCCAGCGTGATCACCAGATATATCCAGGTGATGGAGGACGCGATCTGCGCGGCACGCGGCAGGATTTTTCCGAAGGTATCAAAGGCTTCGGACTTGAATATCTGCATGCCGCCAACACGCAGGCTGGGCAGAAAGGCAAGCGCCACCACAATGATGCCGATGCCGCCGAACCATTGCAGCATGGAGCGCCACAGCAAGGTCCCGGCGGGCATGGTATCGAGACCGGAGAACACCGTGGATCCGGTGGTGGTCAGGCCGGACATGGACTCGAAATAGGCATCCGTGATGCTAGCATCCGGCGCACCAACCCAGAAAGGGATGGCGCCAAAGGCGGGCAGGACCAGCCATGTTAGCGTGGTCAGAAGAAAGGTCTGCTTGATCGACAGGCCGGGCTTGCGCTGCTGCGCGCAAGACAGCATCAGCATGCCGCCGGACAGGATCGTGATCAGGGCCGACACGGCAAAGGTGCTGCTTTGCCCGCGTCCCTCAAGCAGATCAGCGGCCAGCGGAATGGCCATGGACACGCCCAGCGTGGCCACCAGCAGACCGATCACGTAACCAACAGGGCGCAAGTCAAACATCGCTTAACGCTTGGCCCTGCCGCGTCCGCCTGTCAAGCGCGGTTGGTCGGGTTTCCGATGATGTTCATGAATTCGCGTCGCGTCTCACGATCGGTGCGGAACGCCCCCAGAACGGTTGAGGTCACCATGGTCACCCCCGGTTTATGCACCCCGCGCGTCGACATGCAATGATGCTCTCCCTCCAGCACAACAGCGACACCGCGCGGTTTCAGCACCGATTGCAGCGTATTGGCGATCTGGGCATTCATCTTTTCCTGCACCTGAAAGCGTTTGGCATAAGCATCCACCAGCCGGGCCAGTTTGGATATCCCCACAACCCGATCCATCGGCAGATAACCGACATGCGCCACACCGATGATCGGGGCCATATGGTGTTCGCAGAAGCTTTCGAAACGGATATCGCGCAGAACGACCATCTCGTCATAGCCCTCGACCTCCTCGAAGGTGCGCTGAAGCATCGCCTCTGGGTTTTCGTCATAGCCCCGGAACCACGATCCATAAGCATCTACGACCCGCTTTGGCGTCTGCAACAACCCCTCCCGCGTGGGATCCTCCCCGGCCCAGCGCAGAAGTGTGCGCACCGCGTCTTCGGCTTCTTCGCGGGTCGGTTGGTCAGGTTTTTTCGCGTTGTCTGGACGTGTCATTTGCAGGCCTGTCATCGTTTTTCTGGCAATGCAGATGGCGCAAAGCGCTGCGATTGCAAGAGCCTAACGTAACGCTCTACAGTTCTTACGCAAGCTCGGCCTGCGATCTGTTATGCTTAACCAGCTCTAACGGTAGGAACTGTTTGGGACCAGATCGTGCCCCGCTTGTGCCAGCGACGTGCCCCGCCCTTCGACAAAACGCAGGATCAGGGGCATGACGATGGCCAGTGGCAGGTCATGCCATTTGCAAAAGAATGAGAAACTCCGTCGCAGACTTCGCCAATCCTGAGAAATACCCTTCCTGTAGCGTCGCAACCCACCGAAAAAACGCGCCAGACTTGATTTGTACGGGCCGCGCGACGCTTCCCGCATGATCTGGTGTTGCAGGCCTTTGTTTTTGCGGACGTCAACGATAAAGGGCCATCCCTCATAGGCGTGGTACTGAATGGCATCACGGGTAAGCCCGACCCGAACACCTGCAGCCCTAAGCGCGTGATGGCGAATTTCGGCGCTGACAAATGGACTGGCCTCAGGGCCATAGGGGTATTGCTCAAGCAGTGATTTGCGATAAAGGGCACCATTGTTTGAGATATGCTCGGCATCGCCGTTCTGCAGCGTATCCAGCAGATAACCCCGATCATACAGCGCCATCACCCGCCGCATGGAGGTCGCAGGCTCGTACGAGGTTAGGCCAGTCACTGCATCCAGGGCCGGGTCTTGCTGATAGATCCGGTGAAGGGCAACCAACCATCCGGGAACGGCCTGACAGTCAGCCTCGACCACGGCGACCAGATCGTGCTGGGTATGCGCGGTGGCGCCGTTTTTGATCTCGCCGGATTTTTCACTGTCGACAAAGACAATTTTGACGGGCACCGGCAGATCGGACCAGTCCGGCGGCGGTGTTCCCTTGTCACTGGCCGAGGCGGCAATCACAACATTACCGGGAATGCCAGCAGCATCGCTCAGACAGGCGCGCAAACAGCTGTCTTCGTCCGACCATGTCTTCGGTCCGGCCTCAAAATCCGAAACAATAACAAGAGAAATTGGAAAACACTCAACTTCGGCCATTTGTTCCCCCAAACAAATCTCCGACGCAGGAAAGCCGTGCCGGGGCGTGTCAGGCCCTAGACGTTTGGAAAGGCAATCTCAAGACAAATTTCCGACAGAAATCATCGGATTTTTTGGCGAGGCATGGCCTATATCAGCGCAACCGCCTGCATCAGGTCCGCAACCAGATCGTCGCTGTCCTCAAGCCCGACCGACAGTCGGATCAGGCCCGGTGTGATCCCCAAAGCCGCCCGTTGGTCCTCGCTGAGGCGCTGATGCGTCGTGGTGGCGGGATGGGTGGCGATGGATTTGGCATCGCCCAGATTGTTCGAGATCAGGGCGATCTGCAGCGCGTTCAGGACGCGGAACGCCGCCGCTTTGCTGCCCGCGTCAAAGGACAGGACGGTGCCACCTGCCGTCATCTGCCGGATTGCCAGATCATGCTGCGGATGGCTGGGCAGACCGGGATAGATCACCTGCACCCCCTGCCCCTCCAACGCTTTCGCAATCGCCTCAGCACTGGCCGCCTGCGCCCGGCACCGCAAATCCAGCGTCTCAAGGCTTTTCAGCATCACCCAAGCGTTGAACGGGCTAAGCGCCCCGCCTGTATGCTTTAGCTGGGGTTCCAATGTACCGCGAATGAACGCCTCTGATCCCAGGACCACACCGCCCAGACATCGTCCCTGCCCGTCGATATGCTTGGTCGCGGAATAAATCACCACATCCGCGCCCAGCTCAAGCGAGCGCTGAAAGACCGGTGTGGCAAAGACATTATCCGCAACCACAAGCGCGCCGATCTCATGCGCGATGGCTGCGACACCGGCAATGTCGATGATCTGCAGCGTTGGGTTTGACAGCGATTCAAAGAAAAACAGCTTTGTGTTGGGCCGGACCGCCGCGCGCCATGCGTCCAGATCGCCGCCATCAACCAAGGTGACCTCAACCCCAAAGCGCGGCAGCATGTTATCCAAAATGAACAGACAGGAGCCGAACAGCGCCTGCGACGCCACAACGTGATCCCCGGCCTTAAGCGATGAAAACAGCGTGGCGTGGACGGCTGCCATGCCAGAGGCTGTGGCAAAGGCATCCTCGGCCCCTTCGAGTGCGGCGATGCGATCCTCGAACATGCGCACGGTAGGGTTGCCGTAGCGGGCGTAGATATATTCGTCAGGGCCGCTTTCGACAAAGCGTGCTTCGGCGGTTTCGGCATCAGGGTAGACGAAGCCCTGGGTCAGGAAGATCGCCTCGGACAATTCCTGATACTGGCTGCGGCGCGCGCCCTCATGGACAAGCTTGGTGCGTGGTTTGAAATCGGTCATTTTTTGCCTTTCGGCCCCTCTTAATACAAAATCCCGACCGGCAAGGCGATCGGGGCAGCATCGGCACCGAGACCTTTTAGCGGCATGTTTAACGTGGCCCGCAATCCGGAAACAAATCGCCACATGCCGTCTTTAGGCCAGTGCGCCGCAGCGGTCAACGCGTCATGAAAGTTTAACAGCCACGTCACCAAAGCTGCGCAGGGCCGCTGTATCCTTGGCCGGAAAAGAATGCGGGCAGAACAGATGGCAGTTCTTGGCATATCACTTAGGGGATATGGGCTGGAATGCGCCGGGCAACCGGACCTTGCGGTTGGTTGTGCGGGAAGCGCTGGACCAGCTGAAACCGGGTGCGCCGGTTGTGGTCATGATCCATGGCTACAAATTCACACCCGAGCGCCCCATCGACGATCCGCACCGTCTGATCTATGCCCTGCGGCCCGAGGATGATCACTGGAAAATCCGCTCCTGGCCCGCCGGTCTGGGGTTTTGCAATGATCCTGCCGCCGGGCTTTGTATCGGCTATGCCTGGCCCGCAACGGCCCGCGAAAACCCCGGCGACACGGCATTTGATGGCAATGGGTTTGCCAGGGTTTACGAAAAGGCCAAACATGCTGGCAAAGCGCTTGCGCATCTGCTGGACATGATTGCGCAAATCGACCCCGGTCGCCGGATTGATCTGATTGCGCATTCCTTGGGGGCGCGCGTGGCTCTGAAATCCATCCGCCATGCAAAGGACGCCCGGATCGGGCGGGTCATTCTTATGGGCAGCGCAGAATTTGCAGGTCCCGCCAGACGCAGCCTTGCAGGCGCGCGGTCGACGCCCGAGGTCTATAACATCACTGCCCGGTCCAACACACTTTACGATATCCTGCTGCGCCTTTTCGCCCCGGCCCATGTGCGGGGCAGCACGCCCCTTGGGTTTGGTCTGAAGGATACGCCGGTTGGTTGGGTGGATCTGGACCTGGACGCAGCCCCTGTTACCAATGCGCTGGCCGGGCGCGGTCTGTCGCTGGGCGGTCGCCGGTCACCGGTCTGTCACTGGGGGTTCTATATCCGCAAGGGCAGCTTTTGCCTTTACCGCAGTATTCTGCGCGACCGCACCGACTGGTCTGTCGCCGCCTTGCGATCAGAGACAGCGCGCCCCCGCCTCATCAAAAAGACCCGCGCGCCCTTCCCTTTGCCCAAAACTTCGTGATCGCCCCCTTGCCAAGCCGGGCCCGCGCATCAAATTGGCCGTCAGACAACCGACGGAGACATCATGCCCGATCCTATCGACCTATATTACTGGCCTACACCCAACGGCTGGAAAATCACCATCGCGCTTGAGGAATTGGCGCTGCCCTACAATCTGAACCTGATCAATATCGGCAAGGGCGACCAGTTCGCGCCGGATTTCCTGAAGATCGCGCCCAACAACCGCATGCCCGCGATTGTCGATCCGAACGGGCCGGATGGCAAGCCGATCTCGATCTTTGAATCCGGGGCCATCCTGCAATATCTGGGCCGCAAGACCGGGCAATTCTACGGCACCGATGAACGGTCCCGGGTTGAGGTCGAACAATGGCTGATGTGGCAGATGGGCGGTGTCGGGCCGATGGCCGGACAAGCGCATCATTTCCTGAAATACGCGCCCGAACTGGACCCGCCGCAGGACCTGCCCTACGCCAAGGACCGGTATCGGAACGAGGTGGCACGGCTTTACGGCGTGCTGGACCGACGTCTGGCCGACCGGGAGTATGTGGCCGGGGACTATTCCATCGCGGATATGGCCATCTGGCCCTGGGCCAGCCTTTGGGAGGGCCAACAACAGGATCTGGCCAAATTCCCCAACATGGCCGCCTGGCTGGACCGCGTTGGCGATCGCGATGGCGTGCAAAAGGGACGTGCGGCGGCGGCCGAAAAGCGATCCAGCCCAACCAGCGACAAGGAATCTCAAAAGGTGCTGTTCGGACGGCCCACCGAGGAGTGATTCTGTCGCCCTAGGACTACATCAAACCGCGCTGCAAAAACCTGCCATCAAATAGCCAAAATATAAAAGCTTACATCTAAGTCGCGGCTGCAGCGCGGTAGAACTTTTCGAAAAAATGCCCAAACCCCTATAAAATAAGGGGGGGAATCAAGCGGCAGTTTCGCTCTGCTCATATCTAGCATACTGCACTATTTTGACACTTTCTTAATGCAAGCTGCTCTCCTGAGAATGTGTAACTGTTTTACCTTTCTATTGTAACGTTTAATGAGTGAGTGAGGCATCTAATGCGTACAAAACTTTCGCGCAGAAAATTTCTGCAAACGTCAGCGCTGGCAACCGTCGCTGCGTCCGGCGCGCCGGACATATGGATCAAAAATTCCAACCTGACGGCAGCTGCGGCGACCGGTGACACCATAGATGTCGGGGTTCTATTTTCCAGGACAGGGTCCTTGACGGTGCCAGAGTTGTCGATGTCGGACTCAACTTTGATGGCAATCAAAGAGATTAACGATGCCGGTGGTGTGGCGGGTCGCATGATCAATCCGATCACCGAAGACTGCGCATCCGACATGAAGGTTTACAATCAGAAGGCCCAAAAGCTGGTCACCGAGGATAAGACAGTCACCACCTTCGGCTCTTTCACAACAGCATCGCGGCTTTCGGTTTTGCCGGTCTATCAGGACAATGGTAACCTGCTTTTCTATCCAACATTTTATGAAGGGTCTGAGTGTTCTCAGAACGTTGTTTACACCGGCTCGGTTCCGAACCAACAGCTGTATAACATGGTCTCCTTCATGGTAAATTCACTGGAAAAGTGGAACGTGTTTATTGTCGGCTCTGACTATGAATTCCCCAGAGCAATGGCCAAAATCGCCGGCAAGCTGGTCGAAGATGGATTTGGCGAAGTTGCCGGTGATGAATACGTTCCGCTGGGTGGCACTGATTTTGCCGAGATCGTTGCAAAGATTAAGGCGTCAGGTGCTGATTCCGTCATTTCAAACGTCATCGGCGGTGACTCGGTAAAAGCCTTCTACGCAGAGTTCCAGAAACAGGGTTTGCTTCAGGCAGATGTGCCGATCTGCGCAACCTCGACCTCAGAGATTGAGGTCGCTGGCATGGGGCCTGAATTGGCCGCTGGCAGCTATTCGTCCTTCCCCTATTTCCAGGCCATAGACACCCCGGAAAACGCAGCGTTTATTCAGCGCTGGAGGGATTACACAGGCGATGCCAATGCCGTTACTCATCATCCGATGGAATCCTGCTATTTCCAGGTTCATCTCTGGAAACAGGCAGCAGAAACCGTTCTAGGCGCAGGTGAAGACCTGACACCCATGGCTATTCGGGAAGCCAGCCGTGGACAGGAATTCAAAGCCCCCGGCGGAACAGTGCAATTGCACCCAGAGAACCTGCATACGTTCTTTATACCGCGTGTTGCGCAGTGGGATGCCGATGGTCAGGGTCAGGTAATGGTCGAAGGATACTATTCGACCCCGCTGCCCTATGCCATCGATGGTGAGACGGAATCAAACCTGACATGTACGGCTGCTGGATAGCATAACACCAAAGACAAATCCCCTATTTGCCTGTTGATCACAACGGGCAAATAGGGGCGAGTTATTCAAGTGCTTGCTGTAAATCCACTCAAAGCTAGGCAGCGTACCCACAAAGGGCTTTATACTCCCAATGACTTGTGATTTTTTTCGCGCCAAACAAGCGGCGGGAGTAGTCACATGGCGCGATCAGACATGAGCGATTTGGAATGGGCA
>NZ_JBTLNE010000042.1:0-32675 GCF_054457435.1 Halovulum sp. GXIMD14793
GCTTGAGCAATTTGAGGGCTCCGCGCCCGGCGCGCTTGCCCAAAACGAAACCAACGAATATGAAAACCAGACCCGCAGACTCTCGTTATGAATGAGGGAGCCTCGGGGGGCAGGTCACCACTTCTGTGGAATGGGCTTCGCGCACCAAGCCGCAAAGCTATCTTTGTGGTTAATTTGGTGCGAGGTACGACTCAGAAACGCATTTATTTAGGGCAAGCGTTTTATGGTGCTGCTGGAGAGAATTGAACTCTCGACCTCTCCCTTACCAAGGGAGTGCTCTACCTCTGAGCTACAGCAGCGCCGGTGAGTTCCGCGCTTTTAGCGGATTTGGGATGGAGCGCAACCCAAAATTCCGGGCGGTGATGTGGAAATCTCAACCGCTGCGTTGTGTGTCGATCTGCTTAAACTGCGAGCTTAGCGTATCATCGCGCTGCGGATGTAAGCATGTTTGTGGAACCTGAAAGCGGAACGGATCGGTTTCTGTGATCAGGGGCGCAGCATATTGGCAGATGAGCTGCGCCGGTCGGGCGCTGCGCTCGGTGAAACGACTATGCAGGCTGGCTTGGTTTTGAGTGATCGCCCTTGTGGCGTTGGGGCGGACGGCCAGAATGTCTCGTGCATCGTGGTGGGCGGCGCTGTGGGTCAGATCGCGCGCGCTGCGGACCGTCTGGGCGTCCTCAGCCAGCAGTGTCTGCCCCTTTATCCGAAGGGCGCCGGTCGTGGGTTTCTGTTCTGCCAGAATGTCAGAGAACCGACTGCCCTTGGGAAGCACGGGAAAGCCGAAACTTGGCAAAAATAGCATCCAATCCGCCTGGCCGAACCACATATGCGCATGTGCGACATGCCCATCCTGCGCATAGCACAGACGTGGAAACCGGGCCGGGCCGGCCAACATGCGCCAGCCTACCAGCAGAACCGATTGGTCGACGTTCCGGTCCCGTAAACGATCCCGGATAGCACCGTGGTTCTGAGAGCCGTCGTCATAGATGACCGCACCGTCGATCCCGTGGACCAGAAGATAGTCCAACCAGTCGATCAGCCTGTCCGGATCGCTGTTGCGCTGCATCGTCACGGCAACGATGCGCCCGATCTTGTTGCGGTGGCCGGACAGCTCTATGTTCCCAAGCGGGAGATCACCGGAATAGGCGCTGATGTGCTTTTTGCCGCGCGGGTTCATCTTCAGCGGCGTCTTACTGACATAGCGCTGCACATTGGGGCCGTGGGGCTCTGCTTGCATCTCCAGATTCTGGGCGATGGTGGCGCCGTCCTGTTCGACGGTAAGGCGGATATGCTGCACCGCGTCAGTCAGGTTCTCCAGGGGCGGCCCGAGCGCGCTAAACAGACCGGTGTCCTGATCCCAGCGCAGATCCCAAAACAGCGTGCGGTCATCGAAGCGCGCGGCCTCTTCCTTACCCGGCCATGGAGGACCCTCGCCTGCCGGGGCGGAGGCGACCATCATGCGCCTGAGGGGGCTATCCTCGGGGAAGCGGATCGAGAAGGGGCGGTATTGCCAAAACGCCATGCAAAGCCTGCCTGTTTTATCCGCTGATAGAGGCGGGGCGGCTGTTTGACAAGCGCTGGACCGAATCCGCAGCGTGGATTAGGAAAGCTTATGACGCAAAAAAACGACCAGGCCCAAAAGAAGGCCGCTCAGAAAGCAGATAAACAGGCCCGTCTGGCCGAGGCATTGCGTGCGAACCTGAAACGCCGCAAGGCGCAGGACAGGGCGCGGGCGGAAAAATCACAAGAGGCAGAGCATGGACAGTATTCTGATTGAGGGCGGGACGCCGCTAAATGGGGAAATTGCAATCTCGGGGGCCAAGAATGCGTGCCTGACGCTGATGCCGGCGGCTTTGCTGACGGATGAGCCGCTGACCCTGACCAATGCGCCGCGTCTGTCGGACATTCGGACCATGACCGAATTGCTGGGCTCGCTGGGGTGCGAGGTTGCCAGCCTGCAGGATGGCAAGGTGCTGGCCATCGGTGCCGAGCAGATTTCGAACCACGTCGCGGAATACGATATCGTGCGCAAGATGCGCGCCTCGATCCTGGTTTTGGGGCCTCTTTTGGCGCGTGAGGGGAAGGCTGTGGTCTCGCTGCCTGGGGGGTGTGCGATCGGGGCCCGGCCAGTGGATTTACACCTGAAAGGCCTTGAAGCGCTGGGCGCAAAGCTGGATCTGCGCGATGGCTACGTGCATGCAGATAGCAATGGCGGCTTGCGGGGCGGTGTGGTGGAGTTTTCGGTTGCCTCTGTTGGCGCAACGGAAAATGTGCTGATGGCGGCAACCCTGGCCAAAGGTACGACGGAAATTCGCAACGCGGCCCGCGAGCCCGAGATCGTGGATCTCGCCGATTGTCTGCGCGCAATGGGGGCAAAGGTATCCGGCGATGGCAGCCCGACCATCACCGTTGAAGGTGTTGACCGTTTGCACGGTGCGACCCATGCAGTGGTCGTGGACCGGATCGAGTTGGGCACTTACATGCTGGCCCCGGCCATCGCAGGGGGCGAGGTGGAACTGATCGGTGGCCGTCGCAACCTGATCGAAAGCTTCATCGAAAAGCTTGAGGCCGCGGGGGCGCATGTCCATGACACAGAACGCGGTCTGAAAGTCACCCGAAATGGCAATGGCATTCGCCCGGTGAATGTAGCCACTGCGCCGTTCCCGGGCTTTCCGACGGACCTGCAGGCCCAGATGATGGCGCTGCTGACCCTGGCCGAGGGGACGTCGGAACTGGAAGAAACCATCTTTGAAAATCGCTTCATGCACGCGCCCGAGTTGATGCGAATGGGGGCGAATATTGACGTGCATGGCGGCACCGCAAAGGTGCATGGCGTGACCGAATTGAAAGGTGCACCGGTTATGGCAACCGATCTGCGGGCCTCTGTTTCGTTGATTCTGGCAGGTCTTGCTGCCAAAGGGGAAACGCGGGTCAGCCGGGTCTATCACCTTGACCGTGGCTATGAGCGGCTGGAGGAAAAGCTGGCGGCCGTCGGTGCCCGGGTGCAAAGGGTTGCCGGATAATGCCTGCTTCTTTTCCTGACGGTGCTGTTCTGCAGAAAACGGTCCTTTGCGGCTATGCCCCCAGCAGATTTGACCCAAAGGCGACAGCATGACCGATGCAAGGTTTGAGGATGCGGCGCAGGGACCTTTGCGGCTGCAGGCGCTCAGTGCTGAGGATTTGCCGGTGATGTCCGCGTTGATCCAGGATGCGGTTCTGCATGTTTCGGATATTTCCTGGATGCGCCGGCATCGCCGGACTGCCTTGATCCTTAATCGGTTTCGCTGGGAGGATGCGGGGTCTGCCCAAAAATCTGGGCGGGCTTTTGAGCGGGTGCGCAGTGTTTTGATGATTGAAAACGTGTTGCGGATGACCGCAGATGGTGTCGATCCACAAGACAAGGAGACCATCCTTTCGGTTCTGGCGCTAAGCTTCGAGCCGGGCACTGATGCCGCCGGGCGACTGGTTCTGACACTGGCCGGGGATGGTGCGCTCGCGTTCGATGTTGAATGCCTCGATGCGTCTCTGACCGATGTCACACGGCCCTATATCGCGCCGACCGGTCATCAACCCAGCCATCCCGAAGACTGATGCATATCCGCAAACTTGGTCCTGAAGATGCACATATCTGGCGTCAGATAAGGCTTGAGGGGCTGAAAACTTATCCAAGTGCCTTCCTGACACAATACGAAGATGCAGCGCAAAGGCCGATTTCTGACTTGGCGGATCAGCTTAGCAGCAGCCGCACATTCGTTGCTTTTGATGATGAGGCACTGATCGGGTCAATGGTTTGCATCCCGGACAACGGGCCCGCTGTCGCTCATCGGGCAAAATTGGTCGCCGTCTATGTGCGTGAAACCTGGCAGGGGCATGGTGTGGCCGAGGCGTTGTTGCAGGCGGTGCTGGATGATCTGCCGGATACCGTCCTGCAAGTTGAACTGGAGGTTGCGGCGACAAACCCAAGGGCACGGGCGTTTTATGAACGGCAGGGCTTTCGGGTGGTCGGGACCATGCCCCGTGCGGTGCTAAGGGACGGGGTCGCGACAGACGACCACATCATGGTGCGCTTGCTTGACGCTTGAGCATCACTGCTGCGCAGGCTAGCAAGGGAAAACCTTCGCCGGAGATCCCCGATGCCCCTTTTTCTTGACGCTGCACATACCGGTTTCCGTGCCGATTTTGACGCCTTTCTGAACGCCAAGCGCGAGACGGAGGCAGATGTGGATGCCGTGGTCGCGGAGATCATTGCCGATGTCCAAAGCCGCGGCGATGCCGCCGTGCTGGATCTTACGGCGCGATTTGACCGGCTTGACCTTACGTCCGGGTCACTGGCTTTCACCGCAGAAAAGATTGATGCAGCCATTGCTGATGTCCCTGAGGCAGAGCACGCGGCGCTTGGCCTTGCCGCTGAACGCATCCGTGCCTATCACGAAAAGCAGCTGCCCGAGGATGCGCGGTGGACCGATGCGACCGGGGCAGAGCTGGGCTGGCGCTGGACGGCGGTTGGCGCAGCGGGGCTGTATGTGCCCGGCGGGCTGGCCTCTTATCCGTCCTCCGTTCTGATGAATGCGATACCGGCACAGGTTGCGGGGGTAGAACGCCTGTGCATTTGCGCGCCGACGCCGGATGGCACGGTCAATCCGCTGGTGCTGCTGGCGGCGCGGCTGTCTGGGGTCGAAACGGTTTATCGGATCGGCGGCGCACAGGCGATTGCGGCCATGGCCTATGGGACAGAAACCATTGCGCCTGTCGACAAGATCACCGGTCCGGGCAATGCTTTTGTGGCGGCAGCCAAGCGGCGGGTCTTTGGTCAGGTGGGCATCGATATGATCGCCGGACCGTCAGAGATTTTGATTATTGCGGATCGCGACAATGACCCGGATTGGCTGGCGCTGGACCTGCTGTCGCAAGCCGAACATGACGAAAGCGCACAATCCATCCTGATCACGGATGACGCTGCCTTTGGCCAGGCCGTCGCGCAGGCGGTTGAGGCGCGATTGCAGACCCTTGTGCGGCGTGAGATTGCCGCCGCAAGCTGGCGCGACTTTGGTGCTGTGATCACGGTGCGCGATATGGATGAGGCTGCAGCGCTGTCCGACCGCATCGCGCCTGAGCATCTGGAGCTATGTGTGGCCGATCCTGACGCGCTGTCGGAAAAAATCCGCAATGCGGGTGCGATTTTCCTTGGCGCCTGGACGCCTGAAGCAATCGGTGACTATGTCGGCGGGCCGAACCATGTGCTGCCGACGGCGCGGTCTGCCCGGTTTTCCTCGGGCCTGTCCGTGCTGGATTTCATGAAGCGCACCACATTGGCCAAGATGACGCCGGATGCGCTGGCAGCTATTGGCCCTGCGGCGGAAACGCTGGCGATCTCCGAAAGCCTAGAGGCGCATGGGTTGTCTGTGCGTGCGCGGCTTGACCGTGTTAACCGAGCGCCATCATGAGCGACAATCGCCTGACAGATATCGCGCTGGACGATACCGGCCTGCCTGCGCCGACACCGCAAATCGAACAGGAACGGCGGGTGGCGATCTTTGATCTGTTGGAGGCGAACAGCTTTACCTTGCCCCATGCGGATGCGCCAGACGGTCCCTACCACCTGAACCTGTCCATTCAGGAGCGGCGGCTGGTTTTTGACATCGCGACAGAGGGCGGCGCGCGGGCCGGGGCGTTTCATCTGGCGCTCAGCCCGTTTCGGCAGGTGATCAAGGATTACTTCCAGATCTGCGAAAGCTATTACGATGCGGTGAAACGCCTGCCACCCAGCCAGATCGAGGCGATAGATATGGGCCGCCGCGGCATCCATAACGAAGGCGCGCGGGTGCTGACAGAACGTCTTGAGGGCAAGGTCACGATTGACAATGACACCGCGCGCCGCCTGTTCACCCTGATCTGCGTTCTGCACTTCAAAGGATAAGGCAGTGAGCAGCGCCCCCAGTTCGGTGCTTTTCTGCTGCGACTACAATTCCGTGCGGTCGCCCATGGCCGAAGGGATCATGAAAAAGTTGTTCGGCACACGCATTTTCGTGCAATCCGCCGGTGTGCGGCATGAACGCGAGATTGACGGATTTTCCATCGCCGTTTGCGAGGAAATCGGGGTGAAGCTGGATCAGCACCGCACTCGGTCCTTCGAAGAGATGGAGGAATGGGGAGATCAGATCGGGGCTTATGATCTGATTGTTGCTCTGTCACCGGCCAGTCTGCGACGGGCGCAGGAATACACACGGACAAACGCGATCGAGGTTGAATACTGGCCGCTGTTGGATCCGACAGGCATCGGTGAGACGCGGGATGAAAAACTGGTGGCTTATCGCCAGACACGCGACCAGTTGGTGGAGCGATTGAAGGCGCGGTTTGGCTAAGACATGAGTAGACGTCGTTAGTTTTGTGCCTTCAGCGGACCACCAAGCACGGCCCTTGTGTTAGCGCAGCGAGGTGGCAAGCGCCGGATACTCCCAACGGTCGTCGCCTCGCCGGCCAAGCGTGGTCACCAATCCAAGGCCGATGCCCACACCAACGCCGTGCTCGAAGCCATGTCCGATCCCTAAACCGACTGTCCCATAGCTATTGTTGCGCTGTCGTCGGGACTCATTGTACGGGCGGATGGTCTTGGTGCCGGACAGAGGTCCTAGTTTGCAACTGGCGAAGAGGGTGGGTGAATGCGGGCCATAGTCGGGAACAACGATAATGGCCGGGGTTCGTACGGTTGCGTTGAATGCGGTTCCGTCGATCTGGCAGACCGCACCGGCCACTTCGGTCTGACCGGGGCCACCCCCGGACATGTAGCTGCGCACCTCAACAGTGGTCTGGCCCCGGAACTTAGGCACCGGGTTTCCGGCGCGTCGTGACCCGGCATACACGTCCACGCCTGCGGCCGATGCGGGTTTGTTCGGTGTGACCGGTACGGGCGGGGTGGTGATGTCGATCTGCGCGCAGGCCGTAAGGCCAAGGGCCGCGAGTGTCAGAAATATCTTTTGCATCAATTCCCCTCCAGTCCGGGTGCAGGCTGGGCCTGCCAGACCCTGATTTTACCAAAAAATCGGATGGGCAGCAAACTCGACGGTTGACGCAACCTTGGTCCTAGGGATTCTGGGGGCAGAGGGTGGGTTTGTACCAAAACGGGTGTTTCATCATGTCTGTCGAGCCAGAGATAACCCAATCCGGCGCGGAGCAGTGCGTTCCTGACCGCGATCGCTTTATCCCCATGTCCAAGGCCGAACTGGTTCATGCGTTGCAGGAGCGCCCGGATGTCACCGAGGAACAGCAAGGCGCCATAGGTCGTCTGGCGCGCTGGCTATCGCTGCTGTTTCACCTGAGTTTTTTCGATCAGCGCGAGGCGTTGAAAGATGCATTTAGCGTCTATGATCCCGACCAGCCGGGCGATGACCCGGTTGAGATGTCCGCAAGCGATCGGGCGGAATTTTTTGACAAACTGGAACCGGCCCTGATCGCCGCCAATTTCCGCCGTCTGACGGATGAGGAACTGGATCAGGAAAAGGCCAGCCGCAAGGGCCGGGTGGGGGCGCTGATCGCGATCCCGCATCAGGATTATGCTGAGGTCCGTTTTTATGGCCGCGGACGACGCGAAAGCCGCTTTACCATTCGCCGGTTTTTCCAGGAAAAGGAAATGGAGGAACATGTCTATGACTACGTTGTGTTCTGCGCCTCCACGGCAAATCCACTGCCCAAAAATGATCGCAAATCGCGACTCAGGCCCGGTGCGCTTTATCTGAAACTGTTCCGCGATATTCCGCAAAGCGATTTGTCGACGCTGTATCCCAACGCCAAAGTGGTGATGAAGCTTCAGGATAAGTTGATGCTGGGCGTGCCGGCCTTGCTCGGCGGCATTCCGATCCTTTTGAACATCCTGCCGGCGCTGACCGTTCTGTTCATCGTCCTTGGCGCCTATCTGGGCATCTCAGGCACGGTGGAAGAGGATTCGATGAAGAAAGCCTTGGCCGCCCTGTCTGGTTTGGCCGCGCTGGTCGGTTTTTTGCTGCGCCAATGGACCAAATACGAACGCCAGAGCCTACGCTATCAAAAGCAGGTCTTGGACAACGCCTATTTCAACAATATAAATAACAACAGAGGCTTCTTCGACTTTCTGATCGGTGCATCTGAAGATGCCGAGGTGAAGGAAGCCTTGCTGGCCTATCAGTTCCTGTCCGAGGCCGGGACACCCTTAACGGAAGAAGAGCTCGACCTGCGGGTCGAGGCCTGGCTGATGGACCAAACCGGCCATGATGTCGACTTTGAGGTCGATGACGCTTTGCGCAAGCTGCACGATCTGGGGCTTGTCGACGAAACCGAAGGCAAGCTGTCGGCGATCCCGCAAGATGCAGCAGAGGCCCGTTGTAGCGATGCCTGGAAAGACCTTGCTGAAACCATGTCATAGGGCGGTTCCATCGCAACTGAACCGCCGCACACCGCCAATAGGGCTTGAAAGTTTCTCGGTTTACACCCATGTTCCGCGCGCGCAGGTCAGGGTTCGCCCATCCTGCGCGCAAATGAAACGAAGATCGGAGAGACCATGGCTAAGGAAGAGCTTCTTGAATTCCCAGGTGTCGTGACCGAGCTTCTGCCCAACGCGACATTCCGGGTGGAGCTCGAAAACGGCCATGAAATCATCGCCCATACGGCAGGTAAGCTGCGCAAGAACCGTATTCGGGTTCTGACGGGCGATAAGGTACAGGTCGAAATGACGCCCTATGACCTGACCAAGGGCCGCATCAACTATCGCTTCCGCTAAGTGCGCCTGATCCTGGCCTCTGCCTCGCCCCGCAGGCGAGAGCTTCTGGCCACAATAGGTGTGGTGCCGGACGATATCCGTCCGGCAGATATTGACGAGACCCCCGCCAAAGCCGAATTGCCGCGCCCTTATGCGGTGCGACTGGCCGCCGAAAAATCAGCGGCTATTGCCGCGCCCGGTGATCTGGTTCTGGCCGCTGATACGGTGGTCGCGGCTGGTCGGCGCATTCTGGGCAAGCCTGTGGAACGGGACGAGGCGCGGTCGTTTCTGGAATTGCTGTCGGGCCGTCGGCACAAGGTGATCACCGCCGTTGCCCTGCGTCATGGCGATAAGCTGTGGCAGCGGGCGGTGGAAACCGCGGTTAAATTGAAACCCCTGTCGCCGCAAGAAATCCGCGAGTATCTCGACAGCGGTGAATGGGATGGCAAGGCGGGCGGCTATGCCATTCAGGGGATTGCTGCCGCCTTTGTGCCCTGGATCAACGGGTCCTATTCCAATGTTGTCGGATTGCCCCTGACTGAAACATCGCAATTGCTGCGCGGCGCAGGCTATCCGATCAGTTTTGCAGGCCCGGCATGAAGGGCCGTGTTGTTGCCATCGACACTCTGGATGACGGTCGCAACATTGCTGCACTGATCGTTGATGGCCGCCTGCATGATTTGCTGGTGGACCCGCCCGAAAGCTTTGGTCCGGTCCGCCCCGGAGCCATTTTCCGTGCCCGTCTTGATCGCCCTATGAAAGGGCAGGGCGGGGCCATTCTTGATTTGGGAAACGGGCACAAGGGTTTCCTGCGGGCTGCCAAGGGAATATCCCCAGGAACCCAGCTTACCGTGCAGGTGTCAACCGTTGCCGAGCCGCCCAAGGCGACCCCGGCCACGCCCGACCTGCTGCATAAAAGCCGCTACGCCATCATCACGCCGGGCAAGCCGGGCCACAACATCTCGCGCGCGATCCGCGATGAGGATGAGCGCGACCGCCTGGCCGAAATCGCGCATGAGGTTATGCAGGGTGCAGACACCGCGTTCGGCCTGATCCTCCGCTCTGCCGCCGAAGGGGTCGAGGCGGAGACAATCGCGGGCGATATTTCCGCCATGCTGGAGATTGCTCAGACCGTGGCCAGGGAAAGCTCGCCCCCCGGGCTGCTGATCGAAGCGCCTGATGCGGGCCGTCTGGCCTGGCGCGAATGGGCGGTTCCAGACCCTGACGAGGTGCGTATCGCCAAAGGTGCGTTCGACGATTTCGGCCTGTGGGAGCAGATCGACGATCTGTTCCAGCCGCATGTGCTGCTGCCAGGCGGCGGAAGCCTCTATCTGGAACCCACCCGCGCTTTGATTGCCGTCGACGTCAATACCGGACGTGACACATCCGCTGGGGCCGGCCTCAAGACCAATATCGCAGCACTGCGCGAAACCCTGCGCCAGCTGCGCCTGCGCGGGCTTGGCGGGCAAGTCGTGATCGACCCGGCACCGGTGACAAAACGCGACCGCCAGGTGGTCGAGCAGACCTTGCGCGCCGCGATCCGCGCCGATAGCATTGAGACATCCCTTGCGGGCTGGACCCCGCTTGGACATATGGAACTGCAACGTAAACGCGAAAAATACGTTCTGGCCGAGGTATTGCGGCGATGAGCTGCCCGATCTGCGACAAAGATAGCGACCCGAAATACAAACCCTTCTGCTCACGCCGCTGCGCCGATGTGGATCTGGGTCGTTGGATGAGCGAAACCTACGCAATACCGACCGAGGAAGAGGCCCCAACACAGGCCCAGACCGAGGACAGCAAAGCTGTCGATACGACGCGTCACTAGACACCCAGAAACCCTCTGGACACTGCCCGCAACATCGCCTAAACCCTCGCGAACCCCGAGGTCAAAACCTCACCCGTGCCCGGGTAGCTCAGGGGTAGAGCAGTGGATTGAAAATCCTCGTGTCGGTGGTTCGATTCCGCCCCCGGGCACCATTCAAACTCTTGGTAATACTGCGCTTTTTCCATCTTCATGTGGAAAGCCTCCTAAGGTTTGACAGTTTTCTTGAAAGGTTTGACAACTTTTGATCGGCGTTCGTTCTCCTCTTCCCAGACCGCCATGGTCTGTTTGTTCTTGCGGGCCAGTGATGCGTCCTTGGAATAGTGCAGACCCATCACCTTAGATTTCTGCGCCAGAAGGTCAGAAATGTTGCGTTCGTCTTGTCCAGCCTCGCGCAGCCATGTCGCCATGGTGTGACGCAAACCCTTTGGGGTCAGGCCCGAACCAATAGCCTCAGCCTTTTCCAGTTTGCGCTTGAGGCGGTGCCACCCACTCGAAAACCCGTCATAAGTCCATGGGGTGCCTTTAGAGCTGGCAAGGATCGTCACGGCGTCGTGGCCGGGTGCGCGTTCCAATTCAGCCGCCAAGATGGAATTGACCGGGACCGCCGCGCCCTCTTGCGTCTTGTCGCGGGCTTTCCAGATCACCCCATCGTCCATCTGGTCACGTAAAAGGCCCAGAGCATCAGACGGGTCCAACCCGGTGCAGTAGATCATTGCCAGAGCGGCCCTGAGGTGCGGGGATGCGGCCCCCAGGACGGTTTGCACTTCCTCATAGGACCATGCCCGATTGACCGTGCGCGCGTCCTTGGGGCGGGGCTTCTTAATCACCGCCTCTGCGAAGTTCTCCTTGATCAGGCCCTTGGGGATGCAAAACTTGAAAACTTGGATCAGAAAATTGCGGACCCGGTTTGCCTTGTCCCAGCTATACTTTTTCGCCAGCTTGTCGTGGATCGCGGCCAGCAGGGGCGTGTCGATAGAGGACACGGGCGTGTCTTTGATAGGCTCAAGGATACCAGCGCACATTCGATATTCGCGCTTCATTGCCTTAGACAGGCCGTCAAAGTGTTCTTCGCTGAAATAGGTCACGAACAAGCCGCCTAGCGTTCCGGGCTTGGGTGCCTTGGCTTTCATAGCCTCAGCCAATGCCGTGATCTTTGCGCACTCTGCGAAAAACTCAGCGGATCCCAGCGGGGCCGTGTCCAAGTCAATCTTGTGGCCCGTGGCACGATGGTAGCAGCGAGTTTTCCCGTGCCGATCATCGAATATCTTGAAACCTTTGACCCGAATACGCGACATTACAGTTTATCCAGAATGGCGTCTTGCGTTGCCAATTCCGTCCCTGTTTTGATCCCATCAATCCACACGTCCAGATCGCGCTTGTCGTAGAGTTTAGCGCCGGGGCGCAGTTCAACCGGCTGGACGGGGCAGGTGTTTTTAAAATGCTTTCGAGGGATGCCTGTATAATCCGCAGCCTCAGTCGCCGAAAACATACGCTTGTCCACCACACTGATATTGAGGCTAGCGTTACCCATCGTCATTTCCTTCAAGCTGCTCTTTGAGCCAGTCGCCCAACCCGGCATATTGGGTAGAGAAAGCCGCGCCATCGAAGAGAAACGAAACTGCGCAGCCATCGTTGGCGATTTTCGTTAGGTCGTCCGTCCGGTCCCAATCAAACATTTCGTCAATCGGGCTTGCTATCGAAACGGGGTGCCGCCGCCAGAAGTAGGTGAACCGTTCGGGCTTGGGATTGACCGGAGCGCCCCAAAAATAGAACGCAACGGGCGCGCATTCCTTTGCGGCACGAAAGGCTAGGAACCCTTCGATGCCGGAACGGGTGGCGAGGTTCGCAATCGCCAGTTCAACCATATCGACAGCCGAGTATTTCCAGCGTCCGTTTCCGCCCACGGTGCCGATGTGCTTGCTAAAGTCGCGCGACCGCCAGTCCCGCAGGGTGCTGGGATAAATCGCGCATTTTTCCTGCACGTCTGAGGGGCTGAAAAGGGCCTTGTAGAAGTCCATAATATACACCGTCGGCATGTTGTCAGTTCCTTTTAAGTGACAACATGCCGACGGTCAAGCCCCTAAGCCCGGTAAGCCTCGTGCATCGGATCATCGTCAGTAGTCAGGCGCTCAAGCATATTTGCCATACCTACCAACGCATCCCGGCGTTGCTTGCCAATCGCCTCATCTGGCTGCATCTGGCAAACGTCCCAGCAAATCAGTTGCAAGGCCGAAACCATGTTGGTTATGTCGTTTAGGCGGTCCTCAAGGCTTTCGGCGTGTGCTTTATGGTCGATCATGCCCCCACCTCCGGCGCGTTCACGCTATCTAGATCGCGGTTCATCTTTGCTGCACGATCATGCGCCATTTCCACAAGCGTGATGGCGTCACCGCCGTTTTCATGGAAGGCCATCGCCATCACTGAATTGAGCAGGCTTTCAATCACCAGCGCGTCGTCTTGAAACTGCGCACGGGTGCGGGGTGTTTTTTTGGATTTCTTGGTCATGTTGGTTCTCACAGTTTTGGCTTTCGAAGGCCGATGCCAGTGGCGGACTGGTGCCGGGGTGTTCGAAACCTCCTGTGAGAGAGGCGTGACGTTTTTCCGCAAGCGGTCTTGTATGGCGTCACCACCCCGACATATATTGCCGGTGTGCAACGCCGCCAAGCGTTCACAATTCGCTGCCATCCGCGCCAACGGATGAAACCTAGATCAGGTGTTGCAGCTATCACAGTCCGGGTTTCGACGCCCACGGATACAATCCCCGAAAGCATGGAATTGGTCAAGCCCTACGGGGCCAGTCCTTTTGGCACAACCTTGTTCAGTTCGTGCTTGATCTCGCGCCTTAGCCGCCGTGAGAATTTAACTTGATGCCCCGGCCCCCAAACGGTCCAGCCCTTGTCTTTACGATGCAGATAGGCGCAGCTTGTCAGAACCAAATCGGGAAAAACCACATCAAAGCGGGCCACGATCCTACCTGCGTTGCGTGGTGCAAATTCTTCTTCGGGGAACGTGACGTTATCAATCTGAAAACTCATTCTGCGTTCCAATCCACCAGTTTCAGAGCCTCGCCCGGATCAACGCCCGCCTCTTTTGCCATCGCCAAGGTCTGCACAATCGCGCCAAGCGCCCGCGCACGGCCACCAGCATCAAAGGCTTGCAGAGGTCGCATCACGTCCAGCTTGACCGTCTGGCCCAGCTTTTCGGACGCCTCTTGCCCGATCATGGCCGCGATAGGTGAAAGCGTCCATTGTGCTAATTCGCGCTGGCACTCGCGTATTGCGGGCCCAGTGGTCGCTGGATTGTTCCATGCTGGCAAAACACCATAGACGCGCTCAATACCATTCTTAGCCGCCGCCAGCGTTTCCTTAGTCATGGCCTTGGACAGGTCAGGCGTCACATCTGTGGGCTTGAGGTCAGTCTGAGGCGCAGGCCCGCCCGCCGCCGTCACGTTAACCGATTCCCGAACCATCACCTTGCCCCGGAAACCACGGAACCCGCGGGCAATCTCTGCCATATCCGTATCTGGGGCCTCAGGAAACGGAACCACGCTACTGCCCAAAGGCGCGTTGGAATACACCTCAGACAGTGCGGCCTCGACAGTTTGCAGCAGACCAGCCGTTAGCCGTGCGCGGCGCAGGGGGCTTTGACCGACATAGGGCATACCCACATCGGCCCCGATCCGCAGGTGCAGCACCTCGCCTGCAAGGGCGGTTTGTGTCTTGCCGCCGCCCGTGTCAGGGATGCCAACGCGGTAGGCCGTAGGCTTGGAAAAGCGTGTGGTCAAATCCCAATCCGAGCATGGCAACAGACCATCCTCGCGGATCACGAACACACATTCCCCACGCAGGGCCAGTGATCGCCCAGCAAGCGCCAGCATCATCGGGGTCAGCATGTCGGTGCCGTCCACATCGGAAAGGCTCAGACCACCCTCCCAGAGGCTCACACACCCCTGCACCGTGGCCGTCAGTTCCGCCACGCCGTCAACACCGCCGATATAATCAGCCCGCGCCTGTATGACTTGCGTGGTGTATCCGGTGCCAGTGGACCGGGCCTCAATCTCAGGCTCTTTTCGTTTGAATGGCCACATATCAAGCCCTCCGATATGGGCGCAGCAGATCGCCAGCACCCGATTGCTGCATTGCGCGCGCTACCCAATTCGGGTTGCGCTCAAGTTCCTCTTGAATGGGACCGATCGCGACTGACGTGCTGGACGCGCCCGCCGTGCCCGGATCGTCGGACAGGTATTCGGCCAACCGCATGTAAGCCTCAGAGACGAGCGCAGGCACGTCACCAGCGCCAACCTGCGCCGTGATCCGATAGGTGCCGTCAAAGGGCAGACAAATGCCCAGAGGCCCGTCCAGTAGGGTCAGGCCCTCCCATTGGTCGCCCCAAAAATGGGCCACACTGGACACCACGGGCGTCAAGCGCGGGTGAAACTCATCCCCGGCGTCTGCCCGCAAGGTCCAAACCACCTCGCGTTCGGTGAAGCGGTGCGCAGTGTAAGCCTCGATACGCGCCCAGATCATATCCGCGTCCAGCGCCGCCGCCGCAGTGGACAGTCCAGAGGGTGCATCGGGATAGGCCGCTGGCACATCCTCGAATTGTTTGATCACATCAATCATCAGCGATACCTCGCAATCTGGTGGCGCGTTGGCAGGAATACGCGGGCTTGCGGGGGCTGTTTCCAGTTGCGGGCCTCAACCTGCGCCTCAGGATACGCGGGCCGCGTGACCACGCTGATTTCGTAAAGCAGCGCCGCCAGCACCGTGCGGATGATTGCGTTATGCGCCCCGTTCTCAGGGTCGTGGCCTTCATCCTCGATCATTTCCGGCTCAGGCACCGCCCGCTTTGGTGGCAGGCGAAACCCCGGCGATATGCCAAGGGTCAGGCCCGCAGAGATACCCGCCAGAATATCCCGCACATAGGACACCTCTTGCATTTCCTCCGAAATGGTCGCGGTGAAGGTCAAGGCGTCGTCAGCATCCACAAGGTCCAGCGTCCCGGCGGAACGTGACGCCAGAGGCTTGTCAAAGCTGTGACCGACCAGAAAGTGAATATCCTCCTCAGGACGGTCCACACGATAGGCAAAGGCGCGGGGCGCAATCACCTCTTTTTTCGGCCTGCCGGAACGCCCCCCATCACTGAGGACCGCCCGCTTGCCATAGGGAAACCGACCTTGCAGCGCCAAAGCACCAGAGGCCCGCTTGCGTAGTTCCAGACCGCCATCTGCAAAGCCGGTCAGCATCACTGCACCCCGGTCAAGATTTCGAGCTGCACACCACGCGCAACCGTCACGTCCATGGTCGTCAGGGCCGTCAGGCGCAGTTGACCAGACTTGGCGTCGGAATACGGATCGCGGATCAAGTCCACCGCGCCCCACATGCCGCAGAACACCGGGGACACGCCATTGGTGGTCGTGGTCAGCAGTGCCTTGCTTTCCGCCGGATCACCAGCCGGGGCCGCGATGCCGTTGGTGGTCATGACCACCTTGCCCATCTTTGCCACCAGACGATCCCATTCCGAGATTGCCAAGCCGCTGATCAGTTCATCCATGCCGTCGAAAATTTCCGGCCGCAGCAGCAAATTAACCGCGCCGGGACCGCTGGCCGCGTTCGCCGTCATAAACCGCACCACCGCCGCACGGAACGCCGCATATGACGCCGCTGCATCAATGGCCGTTTCTGTGATGCCGTAGGTGGACGCACCAGGGAAAATGCCAAGAGGCTCACCACCAGAACCAGAACCGAGGAAAATGGCCCGGTCAGTCTCTTGCTGGATCGCCGCAGACATATCGCGCCGCACCGCTTGCTCAAGGCCAGCGCCCGCCTGTTTCAGCGCCTTGCGCGTGATCTTCATTTGGACACCCAAAGTCTGATCCGGCTTCATCGGCACATCGGTTGTCGTGTAAGCCTGAGGCCCCGGCACGTCACCAGTCTCAGAACCAGCCCAGCCCGGTTGTGCGCCGCCCGTGGCAACAGGGTATTCGATTTCACCCACGCCCACGTTGATCATCCGGCACCCCATCGTCGTTGCAGAGGAACCCGCAAACAGGCGTTCGATTGTCGGCATGGTCCGGATAGGGTCAGGCACACCGCCCGCCAGCGTTTCACCAGCACGGGTTTCCAACGCCTCAAGAGGAACCGGGATACCTTGGAACCCGCCCGCGCTGCGCAGTTCTTCCACCATTTCAGCGGTTGCACCGTCCAGCTTGCGACCTTCATCCAATGCCAGGGCGACTTGGCGCACCTCGAAGTTGGATGCCATTTCAGCCCATTCGGTTTCCGAGCGGGTTTCGAGTTCGGCCCCGGCCTCGCGGCGCTCGTCGTCCTCTGCCGTCAGAGCCGCACGGAACCGGGTTTCATTGGTGCGATATTCCGCGTCCAGTGATTCCATGGACCGCGTTTCGTCCTCTGTGGGGGTTTCCTTGCCCACCAGTTCGGCAAGCTGTTGCCGGATTTCCGACTGACGCCGGGTGATTTTCAGTGAATCAAGCATGATTATATCTCCTGTTGCTCGATGGGATTGCGCTGCATATCGCGCAGCAGGTCGCGCCATTGCTGACGCTTTGGGGTCAGAGCCTTATGCCCAACCTCAATTCGGGTTTTCTGCGCGTGGTGACGTGCGCAGAGGATCTGCAAATTACCCAGGGTGTAGGCGAGTTCGGGGTGCGTCCTGACGGGCAGGATGTGGTCACATTCCAGCCGTTGCCGCGCACCACATTGGACGCATTGCCAGCCGTCACGCTCAAGGGCCTGCATCCTCAGAGCCTTCCAACGGGGGCCGCGTGTGACCCGCGCAGAGTGTCGCTTGTATTCATTGTGTTTGCTCATCGGCGCACCTGCAATTCATAGCAGATCACCACGCCGTCAGGCCCAAGGGTGCCGACGCCTTGAACGTGAAATTCCTTGCCGCCGATCACCAGCTTGTCAGAGGTGGACGGCTCAACGCCCGCCGTCATAAACACGCGCAGGTCAGAGTCGGAAATGCCTGAGTTTGTGCGTTGCTCAAGCGTGTATTCTGTAACCGCGACAGTCACGTCATGGTCGATAGGAACACCGGGTGTCGGGTTCCAAGGATCACCTTGAGGTGTGCCCGGTTCCCGCAGTATCGCGGCCTGTCCAAAGCGTTTAATCAGCCGTGTGGCCGTGTCAGTCATCCCCATGCGATGCGCCCCCCTTTATGTGCTGGCCTGCCCATGATCCGCGCACCCTCAGCCACCGCCAGAACAGCAGCACACGCGGCGTCGATACGGCCCATGGAACGGCCCTTTACGATTTTGGAATTGCCCGCCGGGTCGATGAACACCGCAGCCTCGCCAATGGCGTGACGCATCAGCGCGCTTTCATAGGTGTGCAGCTTGCCGTCGAAAACATACCGCCGGAACCGCTCCACATCCTCAGAACCATCCTTGAAGCCCATGCCCCGCCAGATCACGGGGGCGCGGTTGCCGATCTCTGCCAGCGCGTCACCGATCTCAGATTGTTTGAACCGATCCGCCACGATTGCGGCAACGCTTTCACCTTCTACATGGCCCAGAACCCGGCGCAGCCATTGGCCCATCGGGACGGTCTTTTGTCCCATCAACGCCAGTTCTTTGCGCTTGTGCATTTGGGTGTAGAGGTCGCCAACCGCATCGGCCTGCCCACGGGCCTCAAGCGTCGGGACCGTGCCGAACGCGCCCCACACCTCAAGCCGTCCTGTCTCAGGCCAGAGATACGCCGCCGCGCTCATGGACGCCGATTGCCCTTGGTCCAGCCCGATCACCACTTGCCCGCGACGTGCGGGCAGATCATCGGTTTCGCATTGCAGCCATTCATTCAGGTCCAGCAGAGCATCCCGGTTGTCCTCTGCCACACGCTCATTACGGGACAGCAGACGGAACCGCGACAGGGCAGAACCACCACGGGCCAAGGCCAGCGCCGCGTCCTCTTTAAGCCGCGTCATGGTAGGGCCGATCCCATGCTTAGAACCGGGGTTCGCAATCGTCAGACTGTCCACATCATCAACGGGCAGGTTTGGCGTGGGGCGGTGTTCTTGGCGATAGACGCCGGGTGCATCCCGATCCAGCCAGAGGCTAAAGGGGTGCATGTCATTGCTGGCCGAGGTCGATATGATCAGGGCCTTGCCGTCACGCTTTGACAGGCCCGTCAGCAGCGCCGCCTCAAGTTCGTCACCCTGCGCAATGGGCCAGTGGCCCCGCTCATCCAGCACCGCCATCGTGGGACTGGACCCAAGCGCAGACTTACCGTCAGCAGAGATTGCCTTGATCAGGTGTGGGCCATTGTGGTCGTCATACTGGATTTCAAAGCGGGGCTGGCGTCTTATCGTGATCCGCTCTTGGATTTCTTCAGGCATGGTGCCGATGAAGCTGGCGACATAGTTCCAAGCGATTTTGGCTTGTTCCTGAGTTCGGGCCGCAATGATGATTTCACGCTCGGCAGCATCCGACCACGCCCCCACCAACTCACCAGCGCAGAGCATGGCCGAGATTGCAGACTTGCCGTTGCCCCGCCCCACGCTCAGGACGCCCACGTTGATCCCGTCAGCGAAAGCGCCGTCGATGAACCTGTTTTGATACGGGGCCAGCTTGATCGCCTTACCAGCCAGCCGACCCGTGGGAACCGTCAGAGACTTGCAGAACCGTTTGACTAGGGTTGCCTGTTTCATACCAGCACCCCCATCGTGTGTGTGGAATGAAGACCCCGCCCCGCGACACCCCCCCGGCTCAAAAGTTGGGGCATTGGGACCACATCACACCCGTCTTGGATCAGACCGGATTGCAACACCACCACCGCGCTAAGGTGCAATGCAACACCACCACCCACCGCCCCCGTAGGGGGTGGTGGTGGTGCAGCACCTGATTGACCTTTGTTTGCACCACCCTGCAACACCCCATAAATTGAGGTGGTGCGGCACATCATTCCGTTGCCCATTCACCCACCTCCAAGCATGGCCGCTCTTGGCGGGTTGCGTCCTTGACTTTGACCTTCACCAGCGCACCGAATTTCAGCCATGTTTCGATGATCTTCTTGATCCGCTTGCGGTCAGCGGCCACGTCCATGCCCAGCACATCGGCCACAATGCAGCCCGCCCAATCATCCCCGGCTTGCTCAGAGTAACGTGGGTGCTTGCCGTCGATTGCGTGTTGAACGGCCAAGAGGTCTTTGACCGTCACACCATCAAATGTGTCCGGCCATTCCCACACCTCAGCCACGCCCACACTGTCACCATTGGACAGGTGGACAGATGCCATGCGCCGCCATTCGCGCTTACCTACGGGCGCTAGGTTGGCCTTGTCGCGTGTGATCGCAAAGTAGGTGGCAGGATCATCCTGCACCCCAGCATCGGCCTTGAGGTCGTCACCCATCTTGTTGAGGACACGCCCAGACCGGGCCGCACCCAAGAGTGCCGTGGCACCTCGTGCGCTCTCCGTTGTCGCTTCCTCGCCATTGGTCTTGCGCGTGTGGTGGACCAACTCGATAGCGCAGTTGCAGTGATCAGCAAGTCGCGCCCATTCCTTTGCCACAAGGTCGATAGCGCCGTTGTCATTCTCACTGACTTGGTGTGACGACACAAAGGGGTCGATCACAAGCACGTCGATTTCACGGGCCGCAATCTCTTGCGCCAGCGCCTCCATTTCGGGCTTGATAATCTGGATGCCGTCGCGGGTTTGGATTGCCGTGCTAAGGGTGCGTTCCCGACCCGTGTCCACATAGAGCCGCCCGTTGATTTCATCGGGTGCAACATTGTGATGCTGCATTGCCGCTATGATACGGCGGTCCAGTTCGTCGCGGGTGTCCTCAAGGTTATACACCCACACCTTGAGGTTGGATGCCGTCCAATCGCCCAGCAGTTCCCGCCCTGAGGCCATCGCCAGAGCCTCGCAGATCGTCAGTGACGACTTGCCCACGCCGCCAGGGGCCACCGTGACCGACACTTGTTTGCGGATCAGGTGACGCCCATAGAGCCAAGGGCGCGGTGGAAGGGTGGACGGGTCACGCCAGACAAACGCCGTGGGCAGGCGGTCCGCACGATCACGCGGAAAGTCCGCACGATGCGCGTCAAGCTGGCCCGCCATGTCTGCAAAATCACGCATCAAGCCGCTTGCCTCCCCTGCACAAAGTCAAGGAAAGCCGCCTGCCGTGGGCGGGGCATGGCGTTGTAGCTGGCAAGGCAATATGCCTCAAGCGCCTCTGGTTCGGCCATATCAGCCCAAAAGGCTGCTTCGTCCATATGATTGAACAAGGGCGCAATCGGTGCGCTTGTGCCATCGGGCAGGACCGTTTCAGCGACACCCACGACTTGCTCAGGTGTCAGGGACCGCAGGACCGCCCACGCCATTGCAACGCGCTGGCGCATTGTCAGACGTGCCGTCAGCACAACCGTCAGGCCATGCCAGTTGTCCGCATCCTCGCCCAGCAGCAGGCAATACCCCACCATGCGGGCGACACGCTTGTAAGCGTCCGGCATGTGCTTTTTGAGGATAGCTGTCATGCCGCCACCCCGCAGAAGTGGCGCAGAATAATTGCTGGCGCTCCGGCCCATTCTGGGCTAAATTCATCAGGAAACTGGACCGTTTTACAAGTAGTTTTGACGCCGTTGAACCCTGCAAGGTTCGCGGCGTTTTCTTTTGTCAGATCGGCAAAGCCGGGTTTGACAATCGTGGGGTAAGTAATTGACGTTTCGTCAGGGGTTTGACGGGCCATAGCCTCGTAAGTCCCTGCATTTGCTTGAATAGCACCGGATTGAAAATCCTCGTGTCGGTGGTTCGATTCCGCCCCCGGGCACCACTTAAATAGCTGAAAAATATGACATATTCTTGAATGCGCGGCTTGCCATCTACGGTTGCGTATGTCCGTGGGTGCCGATTGGGTGCTCACGAAACATTTGGCATCCAATGACTCGGCAACAGAAGCTATAGTGGTTCGGCTTATCTCTGTTGGTTCATTGGTTTCAGGATGTAGCCGTTGAATGAGACTAGGTTGTATGGACGATCACCCAGACCCTCTCTGATAGCTCGCTCCTTTTCCGAAGTCGCGATCAAGAACTGATGTTGATCCGGTCTAACCTTGGCCGACTCTTGAAACAAGCTGGTAAGGTTCACTGGATCGGCAGCTTGCTGCCCTGGTTCATCAAACACCACTAGCCCCGCGTGGTTGGTGTCATAGGCACCATCTAGCTCTAGCAGGGAGAGGTAGTATGACCACTTTAGGCGAATGCCATCGCTGGCAGACGCTTCGAAGCCGATGTCCTTCTCAATTTCTCCGTCAGAATCCTTATCAAACACCAGCACCTGTGGTCTAAAATTATCACGAGCTAAGGTGATTTCTGAGGGGGGAATGCATTTGGCATATTTGCCAAAGGGGTTGAGAAGGAAGCCGATCACCGGTTTTGGTTGTAGGCGGTTCAATATTTGGGAACTTTCACATCGGTAGGACAGACGAACTGAGGTTTAGGGTATCGCCCAATCAGAGGACCTAAAACCTGAAATGAAGAAGCTGCCGCAACACCTTTCTAGGTGTACGACTGACAAGAGGGGGCGCTGGGTGCGTTTGCGCAAGGACTTCGTGCGGCAATTGACATCCCTAAGCGATGCCGTGGCGATTGCAGCCACGCAAGGGCGAAAGCCGGTGATCTTTTCCGATGCGAGCGACAATCCCGGCGGCGGTGGAAGCGGTCGCACGACCGAGCTTTTGGCGGGGCTTTGCAAGGCGGAGGTGACCGACTGCCTGATTGGATCGTTCTGTGATCCCGAGCTTGCGCGCGAGGCGCATGGAGTCGGTCTGGGCAAACGGTTCAAGGCGCGCTTCAACCGGTCTTGCGATACCTCGGCCAGCTGGGCGCAATGGGACGTGCCCTTTGAGGCGGAGGCTGAGGTTCTGGCGCTCCATGACGGCGAAGTTGTGGGGGAAAAAGGCATGACGGCTGGCCGGAGCATGGCCTTGGGATCGTCAGCGGCGCTTCGCATTGGGGGCATAACGGTTGTGGTGATTTCCGATCGTACGCAAACTGCTGACCCGGTGTTCTTTCACATGTTCGGTCTGGATATTGCCGCCGCACGAACGGTGGTTGTGAAATCCCGGGGGCACTTTCGCGCCGGGTTCGCTGGCTGGTTCCCACCAGGTCAGGTTTACGAGGTCGACACGGCAGGATTGACATCGCCGGTCCACGACCGCTGGCCGTTTGCACACCTGCCACGCCCGAATTACCCGATGGATGAGGATACCGAGTGGTCGGTCAATCCGCCGCGTTAGACGGGTTCAGAATATTTGTCTTTCGGTGTCGTCAGTTTGACAAACCGCATGAATTGGCGCGCAAGTTGTGATGGTGGCCGCCCGGACGGAAGGACGAAGCTGGTGTCATAAAAGATGGCGGCGTCAAAGGGGCGGACGACAATGCCTTCCAGACCGGACGACAATAACGGGAACGGGTTGATAAGGGTCACGCCCAACCCTTCACGCACAAGCTCAAGGGCCGCCATATTCGTCGCCGTCTCGGCGACCTGTTTCGGATGAATGCCTGCGCGCGCAAAGATCTGCTCGGTGATCGCGCGCGTACCCAGCCGTCGCAGGAACTCGACAAAGGCCACGCCCTCCAGGTCTTTCGGTGTCACGATACGCTTTTCGGAAAGCGGGTGGTTTGTCGGCATAGCGCACACCACCTGACTGCGCCGCCACGGCACAAGATGCACACCGGTGCGCTGGATCATCGCACTGGTCAGCCCAAGATCGTAACGCAAATCAAGGATACCGGCCACAAGCACGTCGGTGGCCTGAATATCCAGTTGAAGCTGCTTGCCCGGATTCTTTTTCAAAAAGCTCGCGACCCGGGAAATGACAAAATGGTGGGCAAGAGTGGGCGGTACGATCAGCCGCAACGGCGCGTCATCGGGCGTGGCCCATTCCGCGCCTTCGATGTCTGCAAGCGTTTCGAAAATGGGATCCAGTTTTTCGTTGAGCCTCAACGCCTCGTCCGTCGGATCAATACGCCCTGACCGCCGCAGGAACAGCGACCGCCCGACCCGGGCCTCTAGTTGCGACAAGGAGCGGCTTACGGCCGACTGAGAGATCCCAAGCCGACGGGCGGCTCCGATGGTGGTGCCTGTGGTGATGACTGCCCTAAGGGATTCAAACTCTCGCAACCTGTGCCGGTGTTCAGTCATGATGCATTCCTTTCACTGGATTGCGCAGGCGACCATCCAAGGACTTGGGTTGCTCTATGCAGAATCGGATAGCATTGAGTATTGGCAATGATTTTCGCGGTAGCTAGCATTTTCTCAGGGCGCGGGGTTGAACAGGGATTCGGGCCGTCTCAAGCGCCAAACGATCAGGGAGTCTATTTGATGGGGAAACTCACAACTGCGACAGCAGTCGCGTTCGGCATTCTGGCCATGGGTGCCAGTGCCGTATCTGCCGAGAAACTAACGATTGGTCTTGCCTCCGAGCCGACGTCGCTGGATCCGCATTTCCACAACCTTGGACCCAACAACGCGATGTCGGTCCACATCTTCGACCGTCTGATCGCTCAGGATGAAAAGCAGCGGCTGTCGCCGGGTCTGGCCGTGTCGTGGCAGCCCATTGACGATCTGACGTGGGAATTCAAACTCCGCGAAGGCGTCAAGTTCCATGATGGCAGCGATTTCAACGCCGATGACGTGGTCTGCACCATGGCCCGCGCGCCGGAAGTTCCGAACTCGCCTTCGGGTTATGGCACCTATCTGAAGGGCAAGGAAGTCATCAAGATTGATGACTATACCGTCCACTTCAAGACAGCCGCACCTTACCCATTGATGGGCAACGATATTTCGACGATCCCCGTGATCTCGGAACAGGGCTGCAACTCAACAACCGAGGAATTCAACGCTGGCACCGCCGCAATCGGCACCGGCCCGTTCAAGTTCCAAAGCTACACACCGGGCGAAAGCATCGTGCTAACTCGGAACGATGATTACTGGGGCGAAAAGGCGATCTGGTCGGAAGTCGAGTTTCGCCCGATCACGTCGGGGCCAAGCCGTGTGGCTTCGCTTCTGGCCGGTGACGTCGACATGATTTCGGGCGTTCCGACAACCGATATCACGACCTTGAAAGGCAACGACGCCATTCAGCTTAGCCAGGGTGTTTCGAACCGCGTGATTTACCTTCACATGGACCAGTTCCGCGAAAACTCGCCCTTCGTAAAGGCCAATGGCGGTGGCGACATCAAGAACCCCCTTCTCGACGTCCGTGTCCGTAAGGCCATCAGCATGGCAATCAGCCGTGACCTGATCGTAGAGCGGGTTATGGAGGGCGTCGCGTTGCCGGCAGGCCAACTTCTGCCCGAAGGCTTCTTCGGGGTGTCCGACAAGCTGGACGTGGTGGCTTACGATCCGGACGGAGCCAAGGCGTTGCTGGCCGAAGCCGGGTATCCAGACGGGTTCGAACTGACGATCCATGGGCCGAACGACCGCTATATCAACGACGCCAAGATCGCCGAGGCAATCGCACAGATGCTGACGCGGGTCGGCATCAAGACAGCGGTCGAAACGATGCCGCGTTCGGTCTATTTCGGGCGCGCCTCTACTGGCAGCCCAGAAGGCTTGCCTGAATTCAGCTTTATCCTTGTCGGCTGGGGCGCGGGGTCTGGCGAAGCGTCTTCGCCGCTGAAATCGCTGATCCACACCTACAACAAGGATGCAGGCTTCGGTTCGTCCAACCGGGGCCGCCATTCGGACCCGGAAACCGATGCGCTGATCGAAGAGGCCTTGCGCACGGTGGATGATGCAAAGCGCCAAGAGCTTCTGGCACAAGCAACCGAGCGGGCGATTGAGAACGTGGCGATCATTCCGACGCACTTCCAGGTCAACACCTGGGCGGCCAAGAAAGGTCTAAGTTACATCGCGCGGACCGACGAGTACACGCTTGCGACAGGCGTCGTGAAAGAGTAATCGCAAAGCATCCGGGCCGCTTCCAAGGCGGCCCGGAATCCTTGTCCGGGGAAGGCCCTTATGACCGTCTTCATCATCCGTAGACTGCTGCAAGCCTTGCTCGTCGTCTTCATGATGTCGGTGATCGTCTTCTTCGGCGTGAATATCGTTGGCGATCCGGTCTATATGCTGGTCAGCCCCGACGCGGATCAGGCCGACATCGAAGCGGCCATCGCGCGGCTTGGCCTTGATCGCCCGATCTGGGAACAATACGGGCTATTTCTGAAAGGCGCGGCGCAGGGTGATCTGGGCAACAGCTTCATCTTCGGCGAACCCGCACTGAAGCTGATCCTGCACCATATGCCCGCCACAATGGAACTGGCCTTCTCGGCCCTCTTTCTGGCGATTGTCATCGGCATCCCGCTGGGGCTTTACGCCGGACTTTACCCGGACGGCAGGCTGTCCAAGGGGATCATGGCCGCCTCGATCTTTGGCTTTTCGCTGCCCACATTCTGGGTCGGCCTCATGTTGATCATGCTGTTCGCCGTCGAGCTTCAATGGGTTCCGGCAACTGGACGCGGTGATCTTGGCTCGTTCCTCGGCATCCAAAGCAGCATTTTCACGCTGGACGGGCTAAGCCACATCTTCCTACCCGCGCTCAACCTTGCGCTTTTGAAAATCTCACTCGCCATCCGGCTGACACGCGCCGGTGTGCGCGAGGCAATGGGACTGGACTATGTGAAATATGCCCGCGCCAAGGGGCTTTCGACCCGGCGCATCATCTTTGTCCATGTGATGAAAAACATCATGATCCCGGTGGTTACCGTGATGGGGCTGGAGTTCGGCAGCCTGATCGGCTTTTCGGTCGTGACCGAGACAATCTTTGCCTGGCCCGGCATGGGCAAACTGCTGATCGACGCGATCCTGCAACTCGATCGGCCTGTCGTCGTCGCCTACCTGATGATCATCGTTCTGTTCTTCGTCCTGATCAATATGATCGTCGATATCCTGTATTCCATCCTCGACCCACGGGTCCGGCTTCAGGATCAAGGCGCATGAGCGATATGACCGCCGAAACCACGCTGGCCGCCGATCCTCCAACCAAGGTTGAAACGCCGTTCCAGCGTTTCCGCGCCGAGTTCTTCGAAAGCAAGATTGCGACAGCGGCACTTGGCATTTTCCTGATTATCGTTCTGCTCGCCATCCTCGCGCCCTGGATCACACCGCAAAACCCTTACGACCTTGCGCAGGTCAGTGTCATGGACGGGCGTTTGCCACCAGGGTCCGAGGCCTTTGATGGTTACACCATGTGGCTCGGATCTGACGGGTCCGGGCGCGACCTTTACTCGGCCATCCTCTATGGACTGCGCATCTCACTGACAGTCGGTCTTGCCTCGGGTGTCATCGCGCTTTTGATCGGCATGGCAATCGGCCTTGTCGCGGCCTACGCGGGCGGTCGGATTGAAGCGATCATTATGCGCATCGTCGATTTGCAACTGTCCTTCCCGGCGTCGCTTGTGGCGCTGATGATGGTCGCGGCCCTTGGCAAAGGCGTCGACAAGATCATCCTGGCCCTGGTGATCGCCCAATGGGCCTACTACGCGCGCACGGTCCGCGCGACTGCGCTGGTCGAGCGCGGCAAGGAATATGTCGAAGCCGCCCAGTGCCTTGGCATTTCGCGCTTCAGGATCGTCTTCCGCCACATCCTGCCCAACTGCATGGCCCCCCTTATCGTCGTTGGCACCGTCCAGACCGCCAGCGCAATCTCGCTTGAGGCTACGCTGTCCTTCCTTGGCGTCGGCCTGCCGCAGACCGAACCGTCAATTGGCGTTCTGATCGCCAACGGGTTCGAATACATGCTGTCCGGGCGCTACTGGATATCCGTTTTCCCGGGCCTCGCGCTTTTGCTCACGGTCGTCTCGATCAATCTTGTCGGCGACCATCTGCGTGACGTTCTGAACCCGAGGTTGAAGAAATGAGCCCGGTTCTCGACGTCAGCGGTCTGAAAACCCACTTCTTCACCCATGCCGGTGTGGTGAAGGCGGTGGACGGCGTGGATTTCACCGTCTCCAAAGGCGAGATCATGGGCCTTGTCGGAGAATCCGGCTCGGGTAAGTCGATCACCGGCTTTTCCATCATCGGCCTGATCGACCCGCCGGGGCGCATTGTCGAAGGCTCGATCAAGTTCAACGGCGAGGAGATCGCGAACGCGCGCGAGGAGCGTTTACAAAGCCTTCGCGGCAACCGCATTTCGATGATCTTTCAAGACCCGATGATGACCCTCAACCCGGTCTTGCGGGTCGACACGCAGATGATCGAGGCGATCCTGGCGCACGAACCCGTGTCGAAACAGACGGCGTGGGAGAGGAGCCGCGATGCGCTAGGCCTGGTCGGCATACCATCGCCTGAGGAACGCTTGCGGGCCTATCCCCACCAGCTTTCGGGCGGGATGCGACAGCGCGTGGCCATTGCAACCGCCTTCCTGAACAAGCCCGACCTGATCATTGCCGATGAACCCACCACAGCGCTTGATGTCACCATTCAGGCGCAGATTATTCACGAGGCGCAGAAGCTGACAAAACAGACCGGCACGGCGATGATCTGGATCACCCATGATCTTGCCGTGGTCGCTGGTCTGGCCGAGCGGATTTCGGTCATGTACGCCGGTCGGATCGTCGAACAGGGCGGCATCGACGACGTGATCGACCGGCCTTTGCATCCCTACACCGTTGGCCTTCTGGGATCGGTGCCGACCGCAAACCGTCGCGGCAAGCGTCTGTTCCAGATCGAGGGGATGACGCCGAATATGCTGGGCCTTCCCAAGGGTTGCGCGTTCGCCCCACGCTGCCATGCCCGGACGGATGCCTGTGGCCATCAGCCACCGATCGAAGACATCGACGGGCGCAGCTTGAGGTGTTTCAATCCGCAGCGCGCGGCGGAGGCCGCGAAATGACACAGCCTTTGGTCGAAATTCGCAGCGTCTCGAAACGGTTCAGCAAGCGGCTGGACGTGGCGGGCAAGATCGCTCAGCGTCTTGGCGCGAACATCCGAGAAGAAACGGTCCACGCGGTCGACAACGTCAACCTGTCGATCCGACAAGGCGAAGTTCTGGGGCTGGTCGGCGAATCCGGGTGCGGGAAATCCACTTTGGGGCGCGTCGTCGCTGGCATTCATGCGGCCAGCGACGGGCAAATGTTCTACGAAGGCAAAGATGTGGCCATGCTGACCGGCGCGGACAAACGCGCGGCCACGCTGGCCATCCAGATGATCTTTCAAGACCCGTTCGCCAGTCTCAATCCGCGAATGCGGGTCGAGGATATCATAGGCGAAGCGCCCCGGATGCACGGGATCGTCGGCAAGGCCGACATCCCCGACTACGTGGATGAAGTGATGGGCAAGGTCGGCCTCGATCCCTCGCTGAAGAAACGCTACGCGCACCAGTTTTCCGGCGGCCAACGCCAGCGGATCGGCATCGCCCGCGCGCTGGCCGTAAAGCCCAAGTTTCTGGTTTGTGACGAGGCCATTGCCGCGCTGGATGTCTCGATCCAGGCGCAGGTGATCAACCTGTTCATGGACCTGCGCGAAGAACTGGGCCTAACTTACCTGTTCATCAGCCATGACCTGAGCGTGGTCGAACATATCGCCGACCGCGTCGCAATCATGTATCTGGGCCGGATTGTCGAAAGCGCATCAACCGAAGAAATCTTCTCCGATCCGCGCCATCCCTACACAAAGGCGCTGCTGGCCGAAGCCCCGCGCCTGGATCAGCGCCGCCGCGCGTTCGAGCCGATCATGGGTGAAATTCCCTCGCCGATCGACCCACCGCCGGGGTGCACTTTTCACCCGCGCTGCCCTGTTGCCACAGCCGACTGCCGCTCCACCGTTCCCGACCTGAAACCCGGGCGCGGTGGACGCGAAACGGCCTGCTTACTTGAGCAGGCCGAAACCGTTTAATTGTAAAGCTGGAGTTCCCTTTGAAAAACGCCGATCCAATCTGGGACCACGTCGACCGCCACCGCGATGACTTCATCGCCTTGTCAGATCGCGTCTTTGACACCCCCGAGACCCTCTACGCCGAATTCGAGTCCGTCGCGGAACACAAGCGGATGCTTGAGGCGCAAGGGTTCAAGATCACCGAAAATGCCGCCGGCATCCAGACTGCCGTGATCGGTGAGGCCGGCGACGAGGGCCCCGTCATAGCCATCCTCGGTGAATTCGACGCGCTTCCTTATCTCAGCCAGGCGCCGGGTGTGGCCGAGCATAAACCGCTTGAAGAAGGCGGCAACGGTCATGGGTGCGGTCACAACCTTCTGGGTTCTGCCGCGCTGCTTGCCGCCACCGCCGTCAAAGACTGGCTGGCCGAGAATGGGATCAAGGGCCGCGTCCGTTACTATGGGTGTCCGGCAGAAGAAGGCGGTGCCGCTAAAACCTACATGGTGCGCGAAGGGCTATTCGATGATGTGGACGCCGCCATCTCGTGGCACCCCGCGACCTTCACCGGCGTGAACGAGGCACGATCGCTTGCAAACACCCGCATTGATTTCACCTTCCACGGTAAAGCAGCCCACGCCGCAGGGGCACCCGAACTGGGCCGCTCTGCGCTTGATGCCGTCGAGTTGATGAATGTCGGTGTGAACTACCTGCGCGAGCACATGCCCGACAGCGCGCGCGTGCATTACGCCTACCTCGACGCGGGCGGGGTCGCGCCGAACGTGGTGCAAGCGAGGGCCACCGTACGGCAACTTGTCCGTGCCAGTACATTGCCCGAGCTGCGCGACCTCGTCGCGCGGGTCCGAAACATCGCCGATGGCGCGGCGCTGATGACTGGGACGCAAGTCACAAGTCAGGTGTTCTCCGGCGTCTCCAACCTCCTTGGCAATCGCCCGCTGGAAGAAGCGATGCAGCACGAACTTGAAAAGCTAGGTCCTGTCGCCTTTGACGGCGCCGACGACGCCTTCGCCCGTGAAATCCAGACGACGCTGACAGCCGCTGACATCGACACGACCTTCAAGCGGATCGGTGCCAAACCGGTCAAAGGCCTCGCGCTTTGCGATTTTGTCGCTCCGCTCAATCGCAACAGCGAGGGTGGCGAAGGCTCGACCGATGTGGGTGACGTCAGTTGGGCGGTGCCGACCGTTCAGGCGCGGGTGGCCACCTGCGCCATCGGAACGCCGTTCCACACCTGGCAAACCGTGGCCCAAGGCAAGGCCCCGGCCGCCCACAAGGGTATGATCTATGCGGCCAAGGCGATGGCCGCCACGGCGTGCCGCCTGGTCGAAAACCAATCCCTGATCGACGCCGCGCGCGAGACGCACCAAGATCACCTGGGGCAGACACCCTATACCTGTCCGATCCCCGACGATGTGCACCCGCCTGTCTGACAGCACCCCATGACACGCGCCTCCGCCATCAACACCGCCACGCAATATTTCGAAACCGGCGGCTTCACCCGCGATCTGGGCGAACTGGTCGCCCATGAAACGGAAAGCCAGACGCCCGACAAAGCGGCGGAACTTCCCGGATACCTGGAACAGGCGCTGATCCCGCGCCTGAACGCCATTGACTTCACCTGCAAGGTCCATCCGAACCCGGCCCAGGATGCAGGCCCCTTTCTGATCGCCGAGCGTATCGAAGACGACGCACTGCCAACCATCCTGACCTACGGCCACGGCGACGTGATCCGCGCGCAAACCGACCAGTGGCGCGACGGGCTGCACCCGTTTCGCTTGGTCGATGAGGACAACCGGCTGTACGGACGCGGCACCGCCGACAACAAGGGACAACATCTGATCAACATGGCGGCCCTGAAAGCCGTCATCGACACCCGCGAATCGCTTGGCTTCAACAGCCGCATCCTGGTGGAAATGGGCGAGGAAATGGGCTCGCCGGGCCTGTCAAAGTTCTGCGCGGCACACAAAGATTCTCTGGCCGCAGACGTCCTGATCGCCTCCGATGGCCCTCGCCTTCAGTCTGACACGCCGACGATGTTCATGGGCGCGCGGGGCGGTATCTCGTTCGACCTGATCGTGAACCTCCGAGACGGCGCGCACCACTCCGGAAACTGGGGCGGATTGCTTGCCGATCCTGCGATGATCCTGGCGCAGGCCTTGTCGACCATCACCGATGTGCGCGGCCAAATTCAGGTGCCCGAATGGCGCACGACCAGCCTGACCGACGATATCCGCGCCGCTCTGCAAAACCTGCCCCTCAAGGGCGACGGCGGACCGGAGATCGACGTGGATTGGGGCGAGGAAGCCCTGACACCCGCCGAGCGCGTGTTCGGCTGGAACAGCTTCGCGGTGCTTGCCTTGAAAAGCGGCGTCCCCGAAGCCCCGGTCAACGCAATCTCGGGTCATGCCAAAGCCGCGTGCCAGCTTCGCTTTGTCGTCGGAACTGAGCTGGATGACATCCTGCCCGCGCTTCGTCGGCATCTTGACGCGCATGGCTTCGCCGACATTCAGATCGTCCCGCACGAGCGCGCGTTTTTCAACGCCACACGTCTCTCACCGGACCACCCTTGGGTGACGTTCGTCGCGCAATCTCTTGAGCAAACATCCGGCAAGGCGCCGCATATCCTACCCAATCTCGCAGGCTCGCTTCCCAACGAGGTTTTCGCGAATATCCTTGGCCTTCCAACTGTCTGGGTGCCGCATTCCTATCGCGGCTGTTCACAGCATGCACCGAACGAGCATGTTTTAAAATCCGTCTCTCACGACGCCCTGAAACTGATGACCGGTCTTTTTTGGGACATCGGCGACACAGGCGGGCCCGCCTAAGCGGCATCTGTGTCAGGCACGTAGATGTAGAGCGATGCGGTCATCGCACCCAAGCCGTCCTCTTTCTCCTGCACGTAGAATGTCGTGTCAGCGATCTTGACCATCGCGAAGAAAGCAGAGGCCTCATCCGGTGCGGCCTGCACGATTTCCGCGCCTAAGTTCTCCTTTGCGAACGCCAGAAAGTCCGGAACTGCGCAGACAGACCTCGATACGTTGGCCAGCTTCGATGCAACTTGGCCATTGATTGAAAGGGCATTGTCTTAAACAGACGCTCATCTTGATAGCAGTCACTCAGATTCAGTGCAGCATTTGGTAAAGATGCGCTCATGGACGAAGCCGCTCGCGCGGCACTGGCGCTTGTGGCAGCTGTTGATTTCCACCTGATAGACCTGCGGGTTTTGCGATTTGGCTGACCTGTCTGACGATTGGGGCTTTCTCAGT
>NZ_JBTLNE010000043.1:0-32623 GCF_054457435.1 Halovulum sp. GXIMD14793
AGGATCAAAAGGTTCCGCCGGATTGCCCTGCGTTGCGAGAAAACCGTCAGCTCATTCAAAGCCTTCGTCGATCTCGCATGCGCAATGGCATGGATCAGCTAAATGCAGACGCCGCCTAATGCATCCTGCCAAAAACCTGAATCATCTAAAGCTGCCTGAAATCAAAGATTTCAACGCGTTGGATGATGCGTGATGTCTTAGGTATTTCGTGAGACGCTTTAGTCACGCCCAATCTTGCCCGTCAGCCCGGTTTCAGCGAGGCAGGTGTTGCGCACATCTTCCATCACGCTGAACAAGGCCGCAGCGTCTGGTCTGCTACGTTCGGCCCGCGCCCGGAGGAAGGGCATTGTATAATGGGTGGCCCCATCGAGTTCATAAAATTGTTTAGGAACGAGGCTGTAGTAGTCGTAATACATCCGTGCATCCCGTGACCTATCGCCCGTTGAGCCGAGCGGCGATCTCACTGAACGGTTAAGCACGCAATTGGCAAGTGCCCCGCACTGATCATTGGGCGAATGGACGTCGCCACCTAAAGCAGCTTCACACTGGAAAGACACCTGATATGACCAGTCCATGGCAGGCGGTGTCAAAGGTTGAGGCCGCAGGTATAAACATCCTGTAAGAAACAGGAAAATGACGCCAAGCATCATGGTGTTCTTCATCATACTGTGGCCTCCAATTCACCGCGAAAATTCGCAAGCATCGTGCCTACATTCGATCCGGATTCCGCATTTCATCTATAACCGCGCCAACCGCTCCACCAGAAGTTCAAAGAACCCGTCATCATCGACAAAGCGGACATAATGGACGTTCGGGGCGCGCTCCGTCACGCCCCACCAGTCAGCAACGGTCTGGCTCAGACCAATCTGGGACTGGGTTTCGATTTCCACGTTGATTTGCCGACCGGAATAGAGATCGGGTCGCAGCAGATAGGCGATGACGTTGGGATCGTGTAGCGGGCCGCCATCCGTGCCGTATTTGGCCTCATCGAAGCGCTCAAAGAACTCCATCCATCCGGCGGTAACCTCGCCCACGCGTGTGCCCATGGCACGGAACCTTTCGATGCGGTCGGCACGGGTCAGGCACTGGTGGGTGACATCAAGCGGTATCAAAGTAATCGGGCGACCGCAGGCGAAGATCTGCGCCGCTGCCACTGGATCGACATAGATGTTGAACTCGGCCACTGGGGTGGCATTCCCCCCTTCGAACAAGCCGCCGCCCATGGCCACAACTTCCGCAACACGGTCAACTATATCGGGGGCCTTGTCGAAGGCCATGGCGATATTGGTCAGCGGGCCAAGGGTGCAAAGGGTCACGGTGTCAGGTGGCTCTGCGTGCACTGTGTCGATGATGAAATCGACCGCATGGCCACCCTGCAACGGCATCACCGGATCGGGCAGCGGCGGGCCGTCCAGCCCGGTTTGCCATGCACATATTTCGCTGTCACAAGATCGCGGGCCAGTGGCCGGTCTGCCCCGGCAAAGACCGGGATATCCGTCCGCCCGGCCAGTTCACACACCTTGCGGGCGTTCACCTGCGTCAGGTCCAGCGGCACATTGCCCGCAACGGCAGTGATGCCCAGAACCTGTAATTCTGGTGACGCGAAGGCCAGAAGAATGGCCACCGCGTCGTCCTGCCCGGGATCGGTATCGATGATGATCTTTCGTGGTAAAGTCACGCGCTTGCCTTTCGTAACGCGTTTCGACTTTACCTGAGATCCGTGATCAAAATCGAAGCGCTTTAATCTGCCAGCAGACTAGCGATTTCATCCTTGAGCGCCAGACGCTGCTTGCGCATTTCGCCCATATGCAGATCATCGGTTGGCTCCACATCGGTTTCGGCGCGATGGATGGCACGGTTCAGCTCGTGATATTTGTCGAACAGCTTGCCGAAATGGGCATTTTCAACCTTCAGGGTATGGATTTTCTCAATTTTATCGGGAAATTCCTCGACCAGTTCGTGCGGAACATGAGACATGATGACGGCTCCTTTTCGTTTGTGCTGGCAGCACTATACCAGGCTGACTCTTCGGTCAGTTGATGCAGGTCAATGGGGGAGTGGTTTTGGAGGTCTTCGGCGGATTTTCGATCAGATGGCGTTTGTATCTGTGCGATCGTTAATCGGAGAGCTGAAAACACATCACGTCATCATCGAAATAAACGTAAGCTTGCAAGAAATAATTTTAACCTTAAATCGATGATATCTATGAGTTTAATTAATCGAACTCAATACTATCAATTACAATCAGAAAAATCCCAAGGCCTGTACATTCGCGATATTTCACCCATGAACCAATGATGCTTTCTCAAATTCACGGCATTAAAGTCGAAGGGTTTGATGTCATACGGTCCATCCCAGACTGGAAACTTAGGGTCTTGGTTCAAGTTTTTGGGACCCCAAGCGTATGTTTCAAACACTTCAGTACGAACTTCAAACTGACGGTCTGGATAGACAGCGATGATAGGGGCAATGAAAGGGGTTGAAAGAGGCAGGCCATACCCGCGCGCCTTTATGTCGAGCATGACGCCAATGACTGGTCCTGATTGAATGTAAGTCGGCACACCCTGAAACTCGGTTAACCTGCAATCAGCGATAGGGTTTTCGAGGGCAACATCCAGCGATTTTGTTTCATCCGCCCAAGTGAGAGTAACTTTGCATATGCCGCTCTCTGCCGATACCTCTGGGATGAAATCGGGTTTGAATACAACGCGCTCCGACTTTGTAGTGAATGGCGGGACGTCTGTGTACTCCTTCCAGAGCGTCACGAAGTGCCCCAACGTAGCAGTGTCGGCTGTTCCCGTAGGGCTAAGTTCATGCTCCTGCTGAAACGCACGCAAAGCTGCGCGTGTGGATGGACCATAAGAGCCATCAATATCGACATCCGCTGACCCGAATTGCTTAAGAGACCCCTGTACCGCATACCAAAAATTGTAACCGTACTGCTGCTTCGCGAATTCGACATTATCGATTGGAATAACACCTTTCACAGCCGGGCATTTCGCCATTGCTGGCGACGAAGCTAATAGGACGGTAGAAAGCAACCAGTTCAACATCCGCATCTGTACGGCCCTATTCTAAAGCGTTTCGCGATAAACCTGAGACAAAAGATTATCCTGAAACGCAGTGATAAGCCTATATGGTGTACGCGTTTCGATTTTATGTGATGTCTCAAGGTAAACTCGAAACGCTTTAAGAGATGTTTTTTGTGTCAACTTACCGATCATATTGCGATTATGCTATGCTAATCGCCTGATATCCACCTCGGAAAAATATCGTTTACCTAGCTGTGCGCCGCGCCACGATAACGTCCCGTTGGCGGTCACACTCAAGATGCGGCCATTGGATAGAACCGACATGGTCGGAGAAGGGCTTCGATCTGATGGTTGGGTGCAGGCTACGACAAAACAGATTGCAGCTATACCGCCTGCTGGAACCTCGCCGCTAGATTAATGCCTTACGGTGATTTTCCACAGGCTGCGGGAGCGTGGTGCATATTGTGCCGTTGCCCCAAATGAATGTGCAGGCCCGGCTCGTTGCACCGGGCCGGGCAGATTACGACCGCACCAGTTTTTCGTAGTCTTCAGCGATCATGCGGGCCAGGGCGCCAACCTCGAATTTGTGGGGGCCTATTTCGCCCACAGGGGTGACCTCGGCGGCGGTGCCGGTCAGCCAGCATTGTTCGAAGCTGTCCAGTTCTTCGGGCAGGATGTGGCGTTCGACCACCTCGACTCCTTTGTCCTTCAGCATCTTGATCACTGTCTGGCGGGTGATGCCGTTCAGAAAGCAATCGGGTAGCGGAGTGTGGACTTTGCCTTCTTTGACGAAGAACACATTGGCCCCCGTCGCTTCGGCGACATAGCCGCGATAATCCATCATCAGAGCGTCAGAGCAGCCTTTGGCCTCGGCCTCGTGCTTGGACATGGTGCAGATCATGTAAAGGCCTGCCGCCTTGGCAAAGCAGGGGATGGTTTCGGGGCTGGGGCGTTTCCATTTGGAAATGTCGATCTTGGCACCTTTGGTTTTGGCGTCGCCGTAATAGGCACCCCATTCCCAGACCGCGATGGCCATGCGGACCGGGTTACCGGCAGAGGCGACCCCCATATCGGGGCCAGAGCCGCGCCAAACCACGGGGCGGATATAGGCGTCGCTGAGGCCAGTGGCTTTTAGCGTTTCATCCTTTGCCGCCTCGATCTGATCAACGGTGTAGGGGATCGGGATATCAATTTCGTTGGCAGAAAAGATCAGGCGTTCGGAGTGCTTGCGGCTTTCGAAGATCTTGCCGTTATAGGCGCGCTCCCCTTCAAAGACCGATGAGCCATAGTGCATTGCATGGGTCAGGATATGCACATTGGCGGCACGCCATTCCACCAGCTTGCCGTCCATCCAGATCAGGCCATCGCGATCATCATAGCTGGCCACCATCTTTGCTTCCTTCCCATGCTTTGTCGATTGTTGCCGCATTCACGGCCTGCGCGACAGGATGTTTCGTATTATTCAAGATTCGCTAACATTTAGCCCTTGGAATGTCAACAAGGCTGACGTAAATTCTGCCCAAACCTGAAAGAGGTATGACATGACACGGGCGGCACAGCAAAGCAGCGGGCAGAGACTGCTTTTCCTGACAGATGATCAGCTGCGTGAGGGCATTGAGCTGATGTATTTTGCTTATCGCGGCTTTACCGCGGACCCTGACGCAATTCTGGATAAGTATGGTTATGGCCGGGCGCATCACCGGGCGCTGCATTTCATCAATCGGCGGCCCGGGCTGACGGTGAACACGCTTTTGGACATTCTGGGCGTCACCAAGCAATCACTGAACCGGGTGCTGCGGCAGTTGATGGATGATGGGCTTGTATCCTCGGCCGTGGGGCGGCAGGATCGGCGGGAGCGGAACCTGAGCCTGACGGAAAAGGGTGTCGCGCTTGAGGCCGAACTGGCGGCAGAGCAAGCCGCCCGGGTGCGCCATGCCTATGCTGCTGCAGGGGCCGAGGCGGTGCAGGGCTTCCGAAAAGTGCTGGAAGAGATTATTGATCCTAATCTGAAGGCACGCATGGCCCTGTTGGAGGCACCGAAAGATGGCTGATCTGACGCAACCGGACGCACATATCCTGATCGTCGATGATGACGAGCGGATCCGGGATCTGCTGAAAAAGTACCTGGCCCGGAATGATTACTGGGTGACTACGGCGCGGGATGCGGCACATGCCCGCAAGCTGCTGGACGGGCTGGAGTTTGATCTGCTGGTGATTGACGTCATGATGCCGGGCGAGGATGGGCTGTCGTTGACCCGCGCTCTGGTTGATGAAATCGCAACGCCGATCCTGCTGCTGACCGCGCGCGGCGAGGCGCAGGATCGCATCGATGGGCTTGAGGCGGGGGCGGATGATTACCTGCCCAAGCCGTTTGAGCCGCGCGAGTTGCTTTTGCGGATCAACGCCATCCTGCGCCGGGTGCCCAAACCCGATACGGATAACGACCCCCCCAAGACCATCCAAATGGGCGCGATCCGCTATGACCTGACCCGGGGGGAGTTGTGGCAGGGTGAAGATATGATCCGTCTGACCGCGACCGAAGGGCAGCTGATGCGCATATTCTCGGCCCGCCCGAACGAACCTGTCAGCCGCACACAACTGGTGCAGGAGTTGGGTCGCGATGACGGGCAGGCGCAGGAACGGGCGGTGGATGTTCAGATCACCCGACTGCGGCGCAAGATCGAAGCTGATCCAAAAATGCCCCGCTACCTGCAGACCGTCCGTGGAGCGGGCTATATGCTGGCGCCGGACTGACCTCCGAAGCATCCGCGAGACCGAACCCAAGGCTGAAAGATAGGTCCAGATGTTCAACGCACCAGAGGCCTTGAGCGCGCCCAGTGCGCGACTCGACGCAAAAGCATGCAAAGAACAAGCGTCGGAATGACAATAAGCCCCCAAAAACGAATTTCGGGATAGGCATGTGGGATACACCAACTGCAGACATATAGTATCCTGGCCCAAACCGGGAAGGGACAGTTATACTTGGCGACACCGGCGGCGATAGCCGTAAGGGCGATCAGGCTGGCTGGAAAGAAGATCATCTGCAGCCATCTGCCCCAATCAAATGCCACGATAAAAAGTGGGAGGATGCTCAATACAAGGCAGGCCATCACCAGATAGAGGTACCGACGCGGGATGCCCGGAAACTGCACACCTATGAATGGCAGGAAACTCAGGAAAGCGGCTGCTGGAAACAGTATGTAACTAAACAGGGTATGCCTGCCAAAAGTATAGGGAATACCATCGGAAAGAGATTGCTCAAGCGAGGAAAACGCGCCGCCGCAGGTGATGCCTTCCAAAGCTTCGCATAACTTGTGGTGATCAGGTGCGGGCGTAGCCAGGATTATCGCAAAGATGAGGGCGGCGCCGATCATGGTCAGCGCGCTGAGTATTATTGTCTGTCTCCTCGGTATATCGCGCAGATACGCTTGCAGAGCGAACGCAACAAGCAGCGCGGGCAAAAGGAAGATGATGCCCTCATGAAACAGCAACCCGATCAGGAAAGTTGTCGATGCCAGAAACATGAGCATTCCCGATCGGAGGCGACTGGACGCAAGCGCACCGTTAAGAGCTATAGCCAAGGCTAAGAAGCCCAACACCTCCTTGCGGTATGAGCCTTCTGGATCGTAGGCGAAAAAGAGCAGCCCAAAAGGCGCGAGGATGAGAAAGATTAATGCGCTTTGATCCGGGAGCTTTCGATAGATCCTTAGGGCCAGAAGTGTCAGTACAAGCGCCAGTAAGCAGCAAAAAAACCGCCGCCAGAAGTCCAACATCGCCGCCAATCATGTCGTGCAGCCCGATTATTGCCGCGCCGCCTAAACCCCGGCGAGAAAATCCATCTGAATAATTGATTAAGAGATCTTGTATCAGGTAGGGGGTGTAATCCTGGCGTATAGTAGATTTGATAAGGCTATAGCATGAGAACAAATAACCCACCCAAAGCAACGCAATTCTATTTCTGAAAAGCGCAACCTCTATGTGACGCAGTGTTTCCATGTAAGGTTTCATTGATTCCGTCTCAGCTCAAAAAAATGGCCAGCTTCTCCGATGACCCGATCCAAGTATGTTTGAGGCATTAGATGACAGTAGTGGCCATTACAACGGCTTGCATAGACGGGTCAAAGCTGATCATGCTGTAACCGTCTGCAGAAAAGACGCGGCCTAAGCTGCGGTAACGGGCGGGCTGAGATTTTGTCTGGAAGCGCAATTTCAGTTCAAGGCTTGGCTGGGATGGCGCTTTTGGTCAATCCGCAAAGCTTCTTGCGATTATAAAGTCCAAGCGTTCAGATATCCAGAAAACCTCGAATATCTGCAAACACGGCCTCGAACATCTCGGTGGTCAGAACGCCGGTGTTGGTGTTGTAGCGAGAGCAGTGGTAGCTGTCGAAAATCGTCAGATCACCGACCTGATGTTGGGCCTGATGGCCAAAAGGATGTGCTGCAAGCCGCGCGCCCATGCCCCGGATCAGTGTGTCATGGGCGATGCGGCCAAGGCAGAGGATTGCGCGCAGCTGCGGCAGGGCATCGATGCGGGACAGCATGAAGGGGCGGCAGGTGTTTACCTCGGCCGCTGTTGGTTTGTTCTGGGGCGGCACGCAACGCACGGCATTGGTGATCATCGCGTCATGAAGCGTCACGCCATCATCAGGCCGCGCCTGATAGGTGCCGCTGGCAAAACCGAATTTCCCCATGGTCGCATAAAGCAGATCACCGGCGTAATCGCCGGTGAAAGGACGGCCCGTGCGATGCGCCCCGCCAACGCCAGGGGCGAGGCCGAGGATCAGCAAGCGCGCCTGATCATCGCCAAAGGACTGCACCGCGCCATTATACCAGTCGGGGTGCTTTGCCCGGACCTCTTCACGATAGGTGACGAGGCGCGGGCAAAGGGTGCAATCCTGCGGGGCTTCGGGTGGGATCACTCTTCTACAGGGTGGTCGCCGTTATCTTCGCGCGGGGGGCGGCCGATGACGTCGCGAAGCTCTTCAAGCTCGATGAAGTTGTCGCACTGGCGGCGCAACTCATCAGCGATCATCGGCGGGCTGGACCGTATGGTCGACACGACCGATACCCGCACACCTTGACGCTGAAGGCTTTCAATCAGCGGGCGATAGTCGCCATCGCCGGAAAACAGCACGATATGATCGACATGCGCGGCCAATTCCATTGCATCGACCGTCAGTTCGATATCCATATTGCCCTTGATCTTGCGCCGACCGGTCGAGTCGGTGAACTCTTTCGCCGGTTTGGTGACCATGGTGAACCCGTTATAGTTCAACCAGTCGACCAGCGGCCGGATTGGTGAATATTCCTCGCTTTCCAGCAATGCCGTATAGTAAAATGCACGCAAAAGTTTGCCACGCCGCATAAACTCCGCCCGAAGAAGTTTATAGTCAATGTCAAAGCCAAGCGATTTTGCGGCTGCATACAGATTTGAGCCATCAATAAACAAGGCGAGACGTTCGTCCCGATAAAACATATGAGATCTCCATACCTACGAACCGGACTCTATTACATGAGCCGGTCCATTGAACACGACAACATTTGCAAGTTATGAATATTTCGAAGCAGGGGAAAGTCAAATCGTTAGGTCAATTTGAAATGCTCGCACTGGTTGCGCTTGGCGCTAATCTTTCAAGTTCCCTTGGGTCACCCCTTAATACAGTAAATCATGCCGTCGCGCGCCTACCGCGCCCCGGAACATCTTTGGTGGCCGTCAGCCCGTGGTATCGGTCTGCGGCCTGGCCGCCGGGCAGCGGGCCGGATTTCGTCAACGGGGCGGCGGCGCTGAAAACGAACCTTTCCCCGGCGGACCTGCTGGCCCATCTCAAGCAGCTGGAGGTCGAGGCGGGCCGCGAGGCTGGTGTGCGGTGGGGGCCGCGGGTTCTGGATCTGGACCTGCTGGCGATGGAAGATCATATACTGCCCGATATCGAGACCCATGATACATGGCGCGACCTGGCTGAGGACCGGCAGCACCGGGATACGCCGACCGATCTGATCCTGCCGCATCCAAGGTTGCAGGACCGGGCGTTTGTGCTGATCCCGCTTTGCGATATCACCCCCGATTGGCGGCATCCGTGCCTTGGTCGTACGGTTCGCGAAATGCGGGATGCTTTGCCTTCGGAGCTTCTGTCGGAGGTCACCCCGGTCTGAGCGGCGCGGGAATGTGCGGTTTGCCATTTATCCTTGCGTGTAACGCTTGCATTTCCCGTGACGCATCGCTACATACACGGCTTCTTTCCCGTCCGAGATAAAGCGGAGTTTGCAGATATGGCGCGTGTGACCGTCGAAGATTGCGTTGACAAGGTTCCCAACCGGTTCGAACTGGTGATGCTGGCAGCCCATCGGGCGCGGGAATTGTCCTCGGGTGGGGAACTGACCGTGGATCGTGACAATGATAAGAACCCCGTCGTTGCCCTGCGTGAAATTGCCGACGAGACCCTGACCGCCGATACGCTGCGCGAGCGCGCCATCGAAAGCCATCAGCGTCAGATCGAAGTTGATGAGCCAGAAGAAGATCAAATGTCCCTGCTGATGGGCTATGACGCGCCTGCCCCGGTTGAGGATGACATGTCCGAAGAGAAATTGCTGCGAGCGCTGATGGAGGCGCAGGGCGAGGGCTGATCCCGGTGCCCTGATGAGGTGACGGCCATGATGACCGCCGGGCAGCTTGTCGATCTGATCAGGGCTTACAACCCGAACACAAATGAAACCCTGATCCGCGATGCCTATGCCTATGGTGATGAGGCGCATCGCGGGCAGGTGCGGCGCTCTGGTGAGCCATACTTTACCCATCCCGTCGATGTTGCCGCCATCCTGACCGAGCAGCGCCTGGACGATGCCAGTATCGTCACCGCCCTTTTGCATGACACGATCGAGGATACGGGATCGACTTATGATGCGATCTCGGACCGGTTTGGCGAGGAAATCGCCCAGTTGGTTGATGGGGTCACCAAGCTGACCAATCTGCAGCTGACCTCGTCCGAGACACAACAGGCCGAGAATTTCCGCAAGCTGCTGATGGCCATGTCCAAGGATGTGCGCGTTCTGCTGGTCAAGCTGGCCGACCGTCTGCACAACATGCGAACCATCAAGCATATGCCCAAGGCCAAGCAGGCCCAGAAAGCGCGCGAGACAATGGATATCTATGCGCCGCTGGCGGGCCGGATGGGTATGCAGTGGATGCGTGAGGAGCTTGAGGATATCGGGTTTCGCGTCCTCAACCCCGAGGCGCGCTCTTCGATCATGCGGCGCTTCATCACGTTGCGCAAGGAAACCGGCGATATCATCCCGCAGATCACCGAGGATCTGCGTCATGCGCTGGATGAGGCCAATATCAAAGCCGAGGTTTTCGGGCGCGAGAAGAAACCCTATTCGGTCTGGCGCAAGATGGACGAAAAGGGGGACGCCTTTGGGCGGCTTTCGGACATCTATGCCTTCCGGATCATTGTTGAGGATGTGACGGATGTATACCGCGCGCTAGGCGTATGCCATCAGCGCTGGACGGCGGTTCCGGGGCGCTTCAAAGATTATGTCAGCCAGCCAAAATCCAACGGCTACCGGTCGATTCACACGACGGTTTCGGGGCGCGCGGCCAAGCGGGTGGAAGTTCAGATCCGGACCCGGACCATGCATGATGTCGCCGAAACCGGGGTTGCGGCGCATTGGTCCTATCGAGATGGGGAGCGGTTTGAGAACCCCTTTGTTGTTGATCCCTTCCGCTGGCTGGCAGCGTTGACTGCGGGGTTTGAAAACTCGGACAGTCCGGACGACTTTCTGGAACATGTGAAGCTGGAGATGTTCACCGATCAGGTGTTCTGCTTCACGCCCAAGGGCGAGGTGATCAAGCTGCCGCGCGGTGCGACGCCCATCGATTTTGCCTATGCGATCCACACGCGCATCGGGGACAGTTGTGTCGGGGCCAAGGTGGATGGGCATCGTGTCCCGCTGTGGACCCGCCTGCGCAACGGGCAGTCGGTGACAATTATCCGGGCCGAGGGCCAGCGCCCACAGGCAACATGGGAAGATATGGTAATCACCGGGCGCGCCAAAGCCGCGATCCGGCGCAGCCTGCGCGAGGAACATCGCGCAGGGCATATCCGTCTGGGCCGAGAAATCGCCCGTGTGGCCCTTGAGCGAGTGCGCAAGAAGGCCACCGACAAGGCGCTGGAAACGGCGGCGAAACAGATGGGCCTGACCTCTGCCGGTGATCTGCTGGCGCAGCTGGGCGCGGCAGAACTGACCGGGGCGGAGTTGGTGGACACGCTTTACCCCGAACTGATGCGGGACGAGAAGTTGCCGCCGACCAGCGCGCAGGGTTCTGGCATTGTCGGGCTGGATTCGAACCAGATCGCACAACCCGCCCCCTGCTGCAATCCCATCCCCGGAGAGCGGATCGTCGGCATCGCCGTGCGGGGGCATGGGGTTGAGGTTCACGCGATTGACTGCGCCTCACTGGCGGCGCTGGAAGACCGGGCCGATGAGTGGATTGACCTTGCCTGGACCCCTGGCGCCGCACGGATGCCGCATTTGGCATGTATTGAGGTCACACTTGCAAATGACACTGGCGCCTTAGGGCGAATCTGCACATTGGTCGGCGAACACCACGCAAATATCAGCGACATCAGTTTCACCGACCGCAAACCGGATTTTTACCGAATGGTGATTGATTTGGAGGTGCGGGACGTGGAACACCTGCACAATATTCAGACCGCACTGGAAGCGGATTCGGATGTGGCGCAGGTGACGCGGTTTCGCGGGGTGATGGCAGAGCCTGCGGGCGGTAAGAAATAGCAGTTCCGGCAGGAACTTTGGGAGTTGTTGAGACATGGTTTTCAAGCGGCGCGAGAGGCTGAGCTGGACGCAGCGCGTCTCGCAGACCGTATATCCGCGTACCGGCTGGCGCCGTGCTGCTGAGTATATCGGACATCGTGTCAAACGCCTGCCCGATACACCGCATAAGATCGCGCTTGGTTTTGCCTGCGGGGTGTTTGTGTCGTTCTCGCCGCTGTTTGGGCTGCACTTCTTCTATGCCTGGATCTGCGCGCGCATCGTGCGGGGCAACGGCATTGCCAGCCTGATCGGCACATTTGTCGGCAATCCGCTGACTTTCCCGCTGATCGCGGCCTCGTCCTTTGGTCTGGGCCGTTGGATTACCGGAATGCGCGGCCAGGAGCATGGCGAATCGGTCATGGTCGCGTTTGCCGAGGCCGGGGCGGGCCTGTGGCAGTCTTTCAAGTCGCTTTTCGGCTTTGGCGAACCCGCACTTGACCGGCTTAGCCCCTTTTGGGCGGATGTTTTCTTCCCCTATCTGATCGGCGGCATATTTACAGGCTTGATAACCGCCGCTGTCTTCTATTTCCTGACCAAGCCATTGGTTGCGGCCTATCAGTCGCGCCGCCGCAAGCACCTTTTGGAGCGCGCGAAACAGCGGTCGGAGCAACGGGGGGCAGACCAGGGCGATGCGCAACCCCCACGCCCATCGGGAAAGGGAGAAAGTCATGCCGGAAGGAAACCCGCTGCCGGGCAGGCTTAGGCTCGGCGTCAATATCGACCATGTCGCGACGGTGCGGAATGCACGCGGCGGGGATTACCCCGATCCGGTGCGCGCGGCCAAGATGGCCGAAACCGCCGGGGCCGATGGCATCACCGCCCATCTGCGCGAGGATCGCCGCCATATCACCGATGCGGATATCGAACGGCTGATGGACGCGTTGAGCCTGCCGCTGAATTTCGAGATGGCCGCCACCGACGAAATGCAGGCCATCGCCCTGCGCCATAAACCGCATGCCGTCTGTATCGTCCCAGAAAAACGCGAAGAGCGCACGACCGAAGGCGGGCTTGAAGTTGCGCGCGAGGAAAACCGTCTGGCGCATTTCATCGCACCATTGGCCGAGGCTGGTTGCCGCGTGTCGATCTTTATTGCCGCCGACCGCCGCCAGATCGAGGCGGCCCACCGGATCGGCGCGCCGGTGATTGAGCTGCACACCGGGGCTTATTGCGATGCCCATGCAGAGGGCCGGTTTGAAGATCGTGACCGGGAGCTGGCCGCCCTGACCGACATGGCCGCCTTTGCCCATGATCTGGGGCTGGAGGTGCATGCCGGGCATGGCCTGACCTATGACTGCGTTGGTCCCATCGCAGCGCTACCGCAGGTGGCCGAATTGAATATCGGACATTTTTTGGTGGGCGAGGCGATATTTTCGGGCCTCGATTCTGCCATCCGCAGAATGCGCAGTGCCATGGATGACGCGCGGCGCGCGGCGGCGGGTTCAGAGATCGCTTAGTTTTTCAAGACCTTGGGGGAGATCACATGAAACACCTTGTTGCAGCATTTTGTCTGCTAGCGATGCCCGTAACGGCGCGACACGTCGCCGAATGCGACTGGCAGAGCGGGGCGCGGAATATTGCCGAGCCGTGGGAGGAAAACACCCGGACCTTTGCCAAGGGCGCTGTTCGGCTGGCCCTGCTGGACACGCTTGAACCGGCGGCTGCGGCGTTTCACCTTCTGATCCTGTCGCCCCCTTACAATGAGGTCGGCGACCGGCAATGCCGCGTTGTCAGCCTGTCCGACGGATTGGGGTTTTATGGCGTTGACTTCGCAGGGATTGATGCAGGCTACGATGCAACGACCGGCCTTACATTCCGTCTGCCTATCCGGCTTTACTCACAGCAAGACCATGGGTCTGACCCGGCAACCCTGACCGTGACACTTAACCAAAGCACCGGCGACATCACAGCCAGTTACACGCCGGATTGAGCGCTAAGATGTCCGACGAAGATGAATGGAAAGATGGTGAGATCACCGAAGGTGGTTCCCGCATCATCATGCCAACGCGCGACCCTGAGGCGTTTGTTCCGCCTCAGGATTATGCGGAAAACTGCGATCTGATCACCGAACACCTGGAAAGTGCACTTGGGCCATGTGAGAACGTACTTCACGAAATCATCTCATCGCATGTGCATCTGGATGTGCTGGTCTTCCCACCGACCGAAGATCGGGATTTTTGGGTTTATTCAACCTCGGGCATGGGTGACCTGCGCATGGAACTGCCCGACGGAATTGATCCGGTGGAGTTCGGCAGGGCCGAGTTGATGATCGCGTTACCCAGGGCCTGGGGCGATCGCCTTAGTCAGCAGATGTCCGGCGACGACACTGCCGATGACGATACGTTCTGGCCGATCGGGTTGATAAAACAGCTGGCCCGTTACCCGCACGAGGTTGGCACCTGGTTTGCGCATATGCACACGATCCCCAGTTTTGACGGCACGCCTTATGCAAAGGACAGCGCTCTGGACGGTGTCATGCTGACCTATTCGCTGTTTCTGCCACAGGACAAATGGGAACTGACCCTGCCCGATGGCGATGTGCTGAATTTCTATGGACTGACCTTGCTGCATCCCGATGAGATGGCGTTCAAGCTGGAAAACGGAGCGGAGGAATTGCTTGATCTGCTGGATCAGGCTGATGTCAGCCCGGTTGTCGATATTCACCGGCCATCGGTGCTGGCCTCCCGTAAACGCCGCGGCTTGCTGGGGTGGCTCAGGCGTCAATGATCATCGGTATTGGCACAGATCTGGCGCGGGTGGACCGCATTCAGGGCACGCTGGACCGGTTCGGGCAGCGGTTCAAGGATCGGGTGTTTAGCGACATTGAACAAAAGAAGTCCGAGCGTCGGCAGGATGTCGCCGGAACCTATGCCAAGCGCTGGGCCGCGAAAGAGGCCTGCTCAAAGGCGCTTGGCACCGGGTTGCGCATGGGGATCGCCTGGAAAGATATGGCGGTCAGCAATCTGTCAACCGGGCAGCCGCAAATGACCGTGAGCGGCTGGGCTGCCGAACGCCTGAATGAGCTGACACCACCCGGCCATGAGGCCGTTATCCATGTCAGCCTGACCGATGATGACCCCTGGGCCCATGCCATGGTCGTGATCGAGGCCCGACCCAAGCCTGCTTGACACCCGGCATGCCGCAGGCGACAAGCGCCCGATCCTGAACAGGTGGACCCCGTGCAAAACATGGCTGAGACGAAAAAGAAACCCAATGGCATCTTCGAGTTGCTGAAGACCATTGTCTATGCGGTGCTGCTGGCCGCGTTGATCCGCACCCTGATCTTTCAGCCTTTCTGGATCCCCACCGGGTCGATGAAGCCGACGCTGTTGATCGGCGATTTCCTGTTCGTCAACAAATACGCCTATGGCTATTCCGCCTATTCCTGCCCCAACTACGGTGCATGGAACCTGTGTTCTTTCTGGGAAGGCAGCGAAAGCAGCAAGAACCGCATCTGGGCGAGCGAACCTGAACGCGGTGATGTTGTTGTGTTCCGCCACCCGGTTCTGAAGCAGGACTACATCAAACGCCTGGTCGGTTTGCCAGGCGACACGGTCGAGACCCGCGATGGCGTGCTTTACGTGAACGGAACACCGGCACCTCAGGATCCTGACGGGATCTTCACGGAGGCCTATGCCACGCAGGGCTCCATGGGTGGCCTGCCGATTTGTACAAACAACCCGGGCCTTGGTGCCGAGTGTCAGAAAAAACTGGCTTACGAAACCCTGCCTGGCGGCGTTAAACATGCGGTTCTGGATGCGCGACCGACCAGCCTGGACAATTTCGGGCCGAAAACGGTACCCGAAGACCACTTTTTCTTCATGGGCGACAACCGGGACAATTCCGCTGACAGCCGTAGATCACCACTGTCTGGCGGGGTTGGTATGGTCCATCGGGAATATCTGGTCGGACGAGCGGATCGAGTGATCTTTTCCTCTGCCGGGCATTCGATCCTTTATTTCTGGACCTGGCGCAGCGACCGCTATTTCAAGGCGATCGAGTAGCGCATGAAGCTGAACCCGGCACAGGCCAAGTTCGAAACCCGGCTGCAGCACGACTTTGCCCAAAAACACCTGCTGGTCGAGGCGCTGACCCATGCTTCGCTGCCCAATGCACCGGCGCGGGATAATCAGCGGTTTGAGTTTCTGGGCGACCGCGTGCTTGGGCTTGCCATTGCCGAGGCGCTTCTGAATGATGACAGGCAGGCCGCAGAGGGGCAGTTGGCCCCGCGTCTCAATGCCCTTGTGCGCAAGGAAACCTGTGCCGATGTCGCACGGGAAATCGACCTTGGCCCGGCGCTGATGATGGGCCGGTCCGAGCAAGCCTCGGGCGGGCGGCGCAAGACAGCCCTTTTAGGCGATGCAATGGAGGCGGTGATCGCTGCGGTGTATCTGGATGCAGGCTATGACGTGGCACGCGACATGATCCTGCGGCTTTGGGGCGACCGGATCGCCGAGGCCGAGGAACAGGCCCGCGATGCCAAGACTGCGTTGCAGGAATGGGCACAGGCCCGTGGGTTTCCGCCACCAACCTACCGGCAGGTGGATCGTTCTGGCCCGGATCATGCCCCGGAATTCGAGATCGAGGTCGAGGTTGGCAGCGGCGAAAGCCAGCGCGCGCGCGCTGCATCCAAACGTGCTGCCCAACAACTGGCCGCCGAAGCATTGTTGGAAGGGCTGGAGGCATCATGACCCGCGCCGGTTTCGTTGCCCTGATTGGTGAACCCAATGCAGGTAAATCGACCCTGACCAACCGGATGGTCGGGGCCAAGGTCTCGATCGTGACGCATAAGGTTCAGACCACCCGCACCCGCATTCGCGGCGTGGCGCTGGAGGGTGAGGCGCAGATCGTCTTTGTCGATACGCCGGGCCTGTTCCGTCCCCGGCGGCGTTTGGATCGCGCCATGGTCACCGCGGCCTGGGCCGGAACCGAAGATGCAGACCTCGTTGTCCTGTTGATCGAGGCGCATCGCGGCCTGACACCGGGGGTAGAGGATATCCTGGGCGTTTTACACGAACGCAACGGCCGCACAAAGGTTGCTCTGGCCATCAACAAGATCGACCGGATGGAGCGCGACAAGCTGCTGGCGCTGACATCAAAGATGAACGAGGCGTTTCCGTTCGAAGCGACCTTCATGATCTCTGCCGAAAAAGGCGATGGCGTGGCTGACCTGAAGACCTGGCTGGGCGAGCGTATGCCCGAAGGCCCGTGGCTTTACCCCGAAGACCAGATTGCCGACCTGCCCATGCGCATGATCGCCGCCGAGATCACGCGCGAGAAGCTGACCCTGCGCCTGCATCAGGAACTGCCCTACCAGCTGACGGTCGAGACCGAGAACTGGGAAGAGCGCAAGGATGGCTCGGTTCGCATTGATCAGGTGATCTATGTCGCGCGTTCGGGCCATAAGGGCATTGCACTGGGTCCGAAGGGCGAGACGATCAAGGCGATTTCGATGGCAGCGCGGGAGGAGTTGAGCGAGTTCCTTGGCCGCAAAGCGCACCTGTTCCTGCAGGTGAAGGTGCGCGAAAAGTGGCTTGATGAGGCGGAGCGATACTCTGAAATGGGTTTGGAGTTTCGCGACGGCGACTGAGGCGCCGGACCGTTTCGACTATCGCTCCTTATCGGACCGGGCCCCTGCGGTACGGTGTGCGCTATTGCACTGTGCCGGTCGCCGGGTCATGCTAGCCGTGCCATCTGGACAGTTTCGCGACATCAGTCCCAAAAAGAGTTAGGCAAGATTCTGAACCGGTTGCCGGTCCCGTTCGACAGTTCAATGATAGTGACACTAAAAAGGAGACCCCAATGTCACCGAAACTCTTTAATCTCGCGGGTATTGCTGCGATCACAGCCATCGCTGCCTGTTCTCAGCCAGAGCCACCACAACGGCCTGTTATCTCGCCGGTTTATGACAAGGTCGGCAATGTTGTTGCCTGTGTGGGCAGCGACGGACAGGACTACCCAGTTCCCACCACGGCCAACCAGCCTGGGCAAGAGGGCCGAAATCCATGTGATCGGAACGAAACCTGCCGCGATCCGCAGTACAATACGGGAACCGGCCAGTATGTTTGCCCGCCGCCCGGTGAGTGCGAAGAAGGCTTCTACAATCAGGCCGGTCAGTGGATCTGTCGCGGCGATGATGATGGCGACGATGATCCGCAGATTCCAGAGAATCCTACAGGCGGACCGCTTATCTGAGTATGAAATCAAAAAAGTGGTCAAGGCGCGCAAGTGCCTTGACCGAATGCCTGTGCCCGGTGACAAGATGCAATGGCTCGGCTGACAGCAGAATTTTGGGTGCAAGTCTATATCGCGCGTCTGCGGCTGGCGGAGATACCGGCATTTGTTGTGGCACGCGGCGATGCGACGGCCGGGGCAATCATTATCAAGTCTAATACACTGGATGGTCGGGCAACCGCCTGGCAGCGCAGCTTTGACAGTGAAGGTGCGCGTATCTGGGTCGTGTTGACCGACGGGACAGAACAAGATGTCGATGCGGCGCTGAGCCGCCAGCGTGGTTTCGATCCGGATCTGTGGTTGATCGAGGTCGAGGACCGACAGGGCCGGACCCTGCTGGATCAGCCGGGCCTGACCTGATGGACTGGCGCGACGAGGGTGTGTTGCTGGCGGTGCGCAAGCATGGCGAAACCTCTGCGATTATCGAGGTGTTTACGGCAGATCATGGTCGGCATGCCGGTCTGGTGCGTGGCGGGGCGGGGCGCAAGCTGGCCCCGGTTTTGCAACCGGGCGCGCAGCTTTCAGTGACCTGGCAAGCGCGGCTGGAAACTCATCTGGGGGCATTTGCCGTCGAACCATCGAAATCCCGCGCAAGCCTGATGGCGGATCGGGAAAAGCTGGCAGCGCTTGGCGCTGTAACAGCAATGGCCGCATTTTCCCTGCCTGAACGCGAGGCGCATCGACATTTCTATGCCCAAACCGTCAGTTTTCTTGACCGGCTTGAAACCGGGGCGGACTGGCCAGCGCATTATATTGGCTGGGAACTGGCGCTGTTGGAGGTGTTGGGATTTGGTCTTGATCTGACGGCTTGCGCGGTGTCCGGGACCTGTGATGACCTGACATATGTCTCCCCCAAATCGGGGCGCGCTGTTAGCGCAGAGGCCGGGGCCGAGTGGCAGGACCGTTTGCTGCGGCTCCCACCATTCCTGTGTCCGCAGGATGATCAGCAGATCACGGCCGCAGATCTTGGTGATGGTCTTGCCCTTACCGGTTTTTTCCTGCGGCACCGCCTGTATCCTGCGTTGAAGCGCGAAAACCTGCCGCCAGCGCGGGATCGGCTGGAACGCGTATTTGCCCGCTTCTGAGGGGATTGGTGGGTTCCACCCCCCCTACCCGGCACCCGCATCTGTAGGGTGGGTGAAACCCACCATGGCTCAGCTGTTGGGGCGCTCGGAACTGAAAAGCAGTGTGTTTCCGGCAGAATTTGACAGCAGCATGCGGGTCCCGCCAATCTCGGCAAAATCCATTGCTGCCAACAGGCGCAGGAACTCACTTTCTGCAGCGAGTTGATCACAGGCTGCCCGTGTCACGCTGATACTCTCAACTTCAAACCAAGGCAGAGGGGCCGTCTGGCGGGCGGAGAAGCTGTTACATGGCGCGGTGCCGGTGACCTGTCCATTGCTCTGGAACTGAAGGGTTGCCCGGGCCGGGAAGGCGCGATCGTTGATTTTCTCCAAAATCCAGACCGTCCCCACCGGCGCCGCGCCGCCGACTGTTTCGGAATAGGGTGTGCAGGCGCTGAGCATCAGGCCCGCCAGCAGAGTTTTGCGGATCATGGGTCACCTTCCTTGTTGCCGCCAGTCTATGGCAAGCGCAGCGTCAGGGGAACCGGCCCTTATCTTCCGCTATCCAGCAGCCGCCGGGCGATGACCTGCGCCTGTATCTCTGCGGCCCCTTCAAAGATATTCAGGATGCGCGCATCGCAGAGCACCCGGCTGACGGGGTATTCCAGAGCAAAGCCGTTGCCGCCATGGATTTGCAGTGCATTATCGGCGGCGGCCCAGGCGACTCGAGCGGCCAGAAGCTTGGCCATCCCTGCCTCAAGGTCGCATCGACGATCCGCATCTTTTTCGCGGGCGGAAAAATAGGTCAGTTGCCGGGCGATCATGATTTCCACGGCCATCATTGCCAGTTTGGAATAGACGCGAGGGAAATGGATGATCGGCTGACCAAAGGCCTGCCGGTCCAGCGCATATTGCATCGCCAGTTCCAGCGCGCATTGCGCAACGCCAATGGCGCGCGCTGCCGTCTGGATGCGCGCGCTTTCGAAGGTCTGCATCAGTTGCTTGAAGCCCTGACCCTCGACGCCGCCCAAAAGTGCGTTTTCCGCCACCGGGTGATCATCCAATGCAAGCGTATATTCCTTCATCCCGCGATAGCCCAGCACCTCAATCTCGCCGCCTGCGATGGTCGTATCCGGGAAGGGGGTGGCGTCGTCACCGCGCGTTTTCGGGGCCAGGAACATCGACAGGCCCCGGTGGTCAGTGCTGTCTGGATCGGTGCGGCCCCCATGCGTGATCCAGGTTTTGTTGCCGGTGATCTGCCAGCCGTCATCGCGACGCGTCGCGCGCGTCTTGAGTGCTGCAAGGTCGGACCCGGTGTTCGGCTCTGTAAACACAGCCGTTGGAAGCACCTCGCCGCTGGCCAGTTTCGGCAGCCACTCGGCCTTTTGTGCTTCGGTTCCGCCGCCCAGGATCAGCTCTGCCGCGATTTCCGTCCGGGTCCCGAGAGAGCCGACGCCGATATAGCCGCGGCTGAGCTCCTCGGACACTACGCACATCGCGGTCTTGCCCATGCCAAGGCCGCCGCGCTCTTCGGGGATGGTCAGGCCGAACACGCCCAATTCGGCCATTTCCTCAATCACCGCCATGGGGATCAGATGGTCCTTCAGATGCCAGTCATGGGCGTGCGGTACGATCCGGTCCTGTGCAAAACGCCGGAACTGATCGCGAATCATCGCGTTGTCTTCATCAAGCCCGGTTTCGCCAAAGGTGGCATTGCCCATGGCCTGCACCATGCCGCCCACCAGCTGTTTGCGGTTGGCATCGGTGTTGCCCATGCGGATCAGCTCCTGCACCGGCTCAGTGATCAGAATTGCAGGATCAAGGCCCAGATCAGCGGGGCGCGCGATTTCCCCCTGCGACATCGGGATGCCGCCAGAGAGCTGGGCCAGATATTCGCCAAAGCCGATCTGCAGGATCAGGCTTTCGGTGTCGCCCAAGCGCCCCTCGGCCTCAAGGCGCGCTGCCCAGTTGGCAAGCTGTCGCAGGCTTTCGACATAGGTGGCGATCCAGGACAGGGCGTGGCCTGCGGATTGCTCCCTATCCAGCCCTTTCGCCCCATCGGTTAGGCGTGCCTTCAGTGCGACGCGGGCGGCATTAAGATAAGCCTCTGCGGCAGGCAGGGCGGCCTGGCAAAGGGCAAGGGGCTGGTCGGTGGGGGCGGTGCTGGCATCGGGCATGGAAACAGTCCTTGTTGCGGCGCGGAATCATTTGTTGCGCCTGCGAGAGACACTAAGCCAGAGAGAAAGGTGCGTCAATTGTTGCGCAATAATAGTACACGCGAATAGCTATTCGAGACATCTTATTACAATTGTAATTCCAATCCACCACTGTCAGACAGACGGAATGAGCAGCATTCTGGCAGATTACGGGCTATGGGCGCTGGTGGGGGTGTTTGCCGTCACCGCATTTGGTGGATTTGTCAAAGGTGCAGTCGGCTTTGCATTGCCGATGATCATGATATCCGGCGTCGGCTCACTGGTTTCAGCAGAGCTGGCAATCGCCGGACTGATCCTGCCCGCGCTGATCACCAATATCGCGCAAGCCTTTCGCGAAGGTCCGCAAGCAGCCTGGGACACGTTAAGGAAGTACTGGCGGCTGAATGTCATTCTGCTAATCATGATTGCGCTTTGCGCACAACTTGTGACCTTGCTGTCCGACCGCAGCCTGTTTTTGATCCTTGGCGGCATGGTGACCGTTTCGGGCATTCTGCAATTGGTTGGCTGGCGTCCGCATTTTGAAGAGGCGCGCAAGAACCTCGCCGAATGGTTGACCGGTTGGATCGCGGGCTTTTTCGGCGGACTTTCTGGCGTTTGGGGGCCGCCGATCACGCTTTATCTGCTGGCACGGCAGACGCCCAAGGCCGAGATGGTGCGTGCGCAGGGGATCTCGTTTCTGGCCGGATCGGTGATCCTGATCGGGGCGCATATCGTCTCGGGCGTGTTCAACGCGACATCCGCGCAGTTGTCGGCCTGGCTGGTGCTGCCGGCCATGGCGGGGCTGATCGCGGGGCGCGTGGTGCAGGATCGCATGGATCAAGAACGGTTTCGCAAGCTGACGCTGATCGTGCTGGTCTTTGCCGGGCTGAACCTGCTGCGCCGGGGGCTTATGTAGCCACGGCGGCACCGGATCGGCGCGGGTCGCCTGCCGCATCGCAACCGCGGCCCGGCCGCCCGGTCACAGCGTGGACACCGCCAAAGAACATGTGCGGCGCAGGGAAAACGCTGGCTTCGGGCCAGCCTTGCAATAGCGGCTCTCGATAGGCCTCGCCGCCGGTATCCTCGAAACTCAACGCGGTGTCTTCGACATGCAGGCGTGGGGCGTCGATCGCTGCCTGCAGGGTTTGGCCACCGTCAATCAGATGCAAGGCGGTCTGCGTCAGGGCAGAGCGGATACGGTTCGACCCGCCAGAGCCCAGCATCGTCAACTGACCGTCACCATGCCGCATCGCCATCGGGCACATCATGGAGGCCAGACGACATCCCGTGCGCCAGCCAAGCGGGCCGTCCGGCGACAGGTCCTCTTCACCCAGCATGTTGTTGGGGTGAATGCCGGTGCCGGGCAACAGCCGCCCGCAGCCTTCCCCGTTGGAAAGGGTCATCGCTGCGCCGATGCCGTCACGATCCATGACGGAGATATGGGTGGTCCCCCGTGTTGCAGGCTTATGTGCCGCCAGCAGCGCGGTCAGGTGTTTGACCCGATCCGGGGCCAGCATCAGGCCATGCGCAGCCTCGGCATGATGGTTCAGGTCGGTGGCGTGGCGGATCGTGGCAATCTGACGGAACGCTTCTGCGATCAGTGGTGCTGAGGGCGCATGTGGCAGGCATTCCAAAGCCAGCGCTATCTGCACACCGCCAAGGCTGGGAGCCGGATTCAGATGCAGTTTTGCACCAAAGCGTTCCATGGTCAGGGCATCGCGCATTACCGGATGTGCGCGGCGCAGGTCCTCGGTGTTCAGGTGGCTGCTGGGCAAGGACAGCAGGGCCTGCGCAACCTCGCCCTCGGTCACGAAACGCGGGCCTTCGGCGGCGATCACCTCGATCACATCGGCGAGGTCGCGATTATGCAGGAGCTTGCCGGTGCCCAGCGGTTTATCCCCGTCAAACGCCAGAGCGCGGAGCCCTGGATCAGCACCAAGGATCGGGGCGACCAGCTCTGCGACATGGGCCTGAAAACCGCTGACGATATGGCCATTGCGGGCATGGTTGACGGCATCGGATACCAGATCGCGCATCGACATCCGGCCCGCCATCTGATGGGCCTGAAACAGCGCAGGGATCAGACAAGGGGCAGCGATTGTGCCTGCACCGATGTGGAACGCCTGCGTTGCTGCGCCGAAATCTACGGTGATGGTTTCCAGATCAAGGTCATTTTCGGGGGCTTTGCGGTGCGGCGTATCGACAAAAGCATCGAGCACCCGCACCTTGCCAGAGGTGGGGGCCAGCATCAGGAACCCGCCGCCCAGCGGCCCGGCCAGCACCGGTTCGACGACAAAGGCGGTAAAGGCGGCGGCGATGCAAGCGTCGACTGCGCTGCCGCCATCGGCCAGAACGGCCTCGGCCGTTTTTGTGGTCAACTCATGGCCGGTGGCCACAGCATAGGACATGGGAATTCCTGCAATCGGATCGGCGGCCTACATCACCGACCCCGCCGCTGGCTGTCAAGTTCAGCTGGCGGCGCGCAGCGCCTCGTCCATGACATCCTGACTGACATAGGTTTCGTACTGGGCGAAATTCTCAACGAACATTTTCACCAGCTTTTGGGCCTGTGCGTCATAGGCCTGCGGGTCGGCCCATGTGCTGCGCGGGTCCAGCAGGCTGTCCTCGACCCCGGCCAGTGAGGTTGGGACCTCAAAGCCGAAATTCGGGTCGGTGCGGAATGCTGCGTTTTTCAGCGACCCGTCCAAAGCGGCGGTCAGCAGGGCGCGGGTTGCCTTGATCGGCATACGGTTTCCGGTGCCATAGGCCCCGCCGGTCCAGCCGGTATTCACCAGCCAGCAGGTCGCGCCGCTTTCGGCGATCTTGTCGCGCAGAAGTGTGCCGTAAACCTCGGGCCGTCGCGGCATGAAGGGCGCGCCGAAGCAGGTGGAAAAGGTCGGCTGCGGCTTGGTCACGCCCTCCTCCGTCCCGGCGACCTTAGAGGTAAAGCCGGACAGGAAGTGATAGGAGGCCTGCGCCGGGGTCAGCCGGGCAATCGGCGGCAGCACCCCAAAGGCATCGCAGGTCAGCATGATCACATTGCGCGGTATCCCGGCTTGCGAGGTGTCAGAGGCGTTCGAGATATAGTGCAACGGATAGGCGCAGCGGGTGTTCGCGGTCAGGCTGTCATCCGAGAAATCAATCTCTTTCGTAACCGGATCGAACACCATGTTTTCGATCACAGTCGCGAATTTCTGGGTAGTGGCGTAAATCTCAGGCTCAGCCGTTGGGCTAAGGTCGATGGTTTTGGCATAGCAGCCGCCTTCGAAGTTGAAGACGCCGCTGTCGGACCAGCCATGCTCGTCATCGCCGATCAGCACGCGCGACGGATCGGCTGACAGGGTGGTTTTCCCCGTACCCGACAGGCCGAAGAAAATCGCCACATCATCCGTGTCGTCCGTGGCGTGGTTGGCGGAGCAGTGCATCGCCATTACATCGCGGCCCGGCAGCAGGTAGTTCAGGATCGAGAAAACGGATTTCTTGTTTTCACCCGCATAGGCCGTGCCGCCGATCAGCACCATCTTGCGCTCAAACGAAATCGCTATGACGGTGTCGGTGCGGCAGCCATGGCGGGCCGGATCCGCCTTGAAGCTGGGGCAGTTCAGGATGGTGAACTCAGGATCAAAGCTTGCCAGTTCCGAGGCATCCGGGCGGCGCAGCAGGTGCCGGATAAAGAGGTTATGCCAGGCCAGTTCAGTGATCACCCGCACATTCAGCCGGTAATCCGGATCGGCCCCGCCGAACAAATCCTGCACGAACAACTCTCCGCCTTCGACATGGGCGACCATATCCTTGCGCAACTGTTCGAACGCATCAGGTGTCATCGGCGCGTTGTTTTCCCACCAGATGCTGTCTTCTACCGAAGGGTCGCGCACAACGAATTTGTCTTTTGGCGACCGTCCGGTGTGGGTGCCGGTTGCAACCAGCATGGTGCCGCCCTGCCCCAGCGCGCCCTCGCCCCGCTTTAACGCGGCGGTCACAAGCCCCGTCTCTTCCAGATTATAGTGAACGTTTCCAACATTCGGGATGCCGGTTTTTTCAAGCAATGTGGCTGGATTGACGCGTGTCTGAGCCATGGTGATTGCGCGCTCCTGTTGCTACGCAAGACGCTTAACGCGCCTTCTCCCTGTGGTCTGTTGCACTTTATCCCGGGGCTATTTTGGCAAAACCGGATGGGCCAGCCGTCGAATCCCCAAGCGCAACTCTATGTCAGTTTCATTACCATGCTGGGCGAAGGCTGCCACCTGATTTGCTTGGTTAACGCGCTGTTAGGCCAATTGGTCGCATGACAAGAATAGACTTTAATATTGAACTTTGATGGCAAGCAGGTGTTGTAAATCCGACAGAAGTGGTGAAACATCTGTAAAAAACAACGGGGAAGGCAAATATGTCGGCAACGATTGCGCTAGTTGATGATGATCGCAACATCCTGACGTCGGTCTCGATGGTCTTGGAGGGTGAAGGCTACACCGTCAAAACCTACAATGACGGTCAAACCGCTTTGACTGCTTTTGAGAAGTCCATGCCGGACCTTGGTATCTTTGATATCAAGATGCCGCGGATGGACGGGATGGAGCTGTTGCGCCAGCTTCGTCAGAAATCTGACATGCCGGTGATCTTCCTTACCTCCAAGGATGAAGAGATTGACGAGTTGATCGGACTGCGCATGGGCGCCGATGATTACGTGCGCAAGCCGTTCTCGCAACGTTTGCTGGTCGAACGTATCCGCGTCATCTTGCGCCGGCGCGAAGCCATGCAGGAAGCTGAAAATGGTGGCGGGACTGCAGAAAGTACCGACACCATGACGCGTGGCTCCCTGACCATGGACCCGCTGCGGCATTCGGTTATCTGGAAGGGGCAGTCGATCACCCTGACCGTGACAGAATTTCTGATCCTGCAGGCGCTGGCCCAGCGGCCTGGTTTCGTGAAGAGCCGCGACCAACTGCTGGATGTGGCGTATGATGATCAGGTCTATGTCGATGACCGCACCATTGACAGTCACATCAAGCGCATCCGAAAGAAGTTCAAGGTCTATGACAAGGAGTTTTCCTCGATCGAGACGCTTTACGGTATAGGATACCGCTACAACGAGGCTTAAGCCATATGGCGACCCCGGGACGGTCAAATCCGCGGGTCATCCTGACTGGATACCGCAAGGCCGAAGATGGCGCAGGTGCGGATCGGATGGATTGGCAAACCCGCTTTGGCGGGCGCTCACCGCTGGCGCGCAAGGTCATCACGTTCAATCTGGTTGCTCTTGGCGTGTTGATCGCCGGGGTGCTGTATCTGAACCAGTTTCAGGACGGGCTTATCGTCCTGCGCGAACGGTCCATGCTGACGGAGGGGCGGCTGATCTCGCGCGCGATTTCCTATCAGATTGGTGATCGGTCGATTGAAGGCATGCCGAGGGCATATGTGCGGCGGTTGGCCGAAAGTCTTGGTCAGGGCACAGCCAGTCGTATATGGCTTTATGGAACCGAGGGGCAGTATCTTGGCGGTACGGGCCCCGAACAGACCACCTCGCTTGAGGCGCAGGCGCTGGAGCAGGAACCAAGTGCGCTGACAGAAATCATGAATGACATCTGGAACCGCTCTGCCCGGCTGTTGGGCAGCAGGTCCAGCGATGACTATCGTCCGATCAGTCCCGCCGTGGCCGGCCCGGTTGCGATGCGGGCCATGCAAACCGGTCGTCTGATCAGCGAGAAAACAACAAACGAGGATGGCCAGCTTGTGCTGATGGTCGGGGTGCCGATCGTGGTGGCCAACAAGATCGTTGGGGGTGTCACCCTGTCGACCCCGCCCGGTGATATCGACGCCTTCGTTCGCGGAGAGCGAGAGCAGATCCTGCAGGTCTTTGCGCTGGCAATCCTGTCCTCGATCCTTTTGTCGCTGGTGCTGGCGAACACCATCGTCCGCCCCCTGCGCTATCTGGCAGAGGCCGCAGTACAGGGCGGGGCAGAGAACCGGCACCAGATCAGCCCCAAGCGCGTTGATCTGCCGGATCTGACCGGGCGTCCGGATGAAATCGGCTATCTGTCGGGCGCAATGCTGAACCTGACAACGGCGCTCTATGACCGGATCGAGGCGAATGAGGAATTCGCCGCCGATGTTGCGCATGAAATCAAGAACCCGCTGACATCCCTGCGTTCGGCCGTCGACACCATGCCCTATGCCAAGGATGAAGAGGCGCGGGCAAAGCTGCTGTCGGTGATCCGCCAGGATGTGAACCGGCTGGACCGGCTGGTGACGGATATCTCCAACGCGTCGCGTCTGGATTCGGAACTGGTGCGCGACGCCCGCCAACGCTTTGATCTGCACCGGCAGCTGACAGACCTGGTGGAGTACAATAAGGGCCAGGCCGAAGACAAAGGGGCCAACCTGATTTGCAAGTTCCCCGATGAACCGCTTTGGGTGACCGGGCTTGAGGGGCGGTTGGCGCAGGTGATCGTCAACCTGATCGCCAACGCGATTTCCTTTGCCGAGGACGGCGACACCATCAGGGTCTCGACCGAACAACCCAGCCCGCGGCTGGTCCGCATCATGGTCGAGGATGAGGGGCCGGGCATACCGGAAGCCAACCTCAAGGATGTCTTCAAGCGGTTTTATTCCGAACGCCCGACGCAGCAGTTTGGCAACAATTCCGGCCTTGGGCTGGCGATCTCCAAGCAGATCGTGGATGCGCATAACGGGCGCATCTGGGCCGAGAACATCCGGCCTGACGGGGCCGATTCGCAGACGACCTCGCCCGATGGGGCGCGGTTCATCGTCGAATTGCCGGTCTGAGTGTGACACGCCTGCATGCCTCCGCCGTGGCCTTTGGCGACCGGGCGGTGGTGATCACCGGGCCCTCCGGCAGCGGCAAATCTGCCCTGGCCCTGCAACTGATCGCCCTGGGTGCGGATTTGATCGCCGATGACGGCCTGCTGCTTCAGGGCGAGGGCGATGCGCTGCGCATCAGCGCCCCTGACGCCATCAAAGGGATGATCGAGGCGCGCCAGATCGGCCTGTTGCGCCTGCCCTATATGACCTCTGCGCGGCCGGTTTTGGTGGTGAATATGAGCCTTGCAGCAACAGACCGCCTGCCACCAACGCGCAACACTGTGATCAATTCGCTGCGATTGCCATTGATTGCGGGGCAGAACATACCGAACTTAGCATCAGTAGTCGCCGCCTGGATTGGCCGGGACGGCAGTTTGATGGACCCCGACGATTGAGCGCCACATGAGTATTGGCGAGCAGACACGCCACCGCGAGGTGGCCATTATTACCGGTCCCGCAGGGGCTGGCCGTTCAACTGCGATCAACGCATTGGAAGATATCGGGTTCGAGGCCATCGACAACCTTCCGCTGCATTTCCTTAAACGGCTGTTCGCCGGGGATGAAAGCACAAGGCCGATTGCCATCGGCATTGACCCGCGTACCCGGGATTTCGACGCACAGACCTTGCGTGCCGAATTGGCCACGTTGGCCGAGATGCCGGGGCTTGCGGTTTCGCTGGTGTATATCGACTGCGCGACCGAGGTGCTTTTGCGCCGGTTCTCGGAAACCCGCCGCCGCCATCCGTTATCAACCACCGAAACCATTCAGGATGCCATCCAGGCCGAGCAGGCCTTGCTGTCGACGCTGCGCAATCAGGCCGATGTGCTGATTGATACCTCTGAAATGTCACCGCATGAACTGCGCGCAGAATTGGCGCGCTGGTTCGGGCAGGAGGCCGGGCCGGGCCTGACGGTGTCGGTTCAGTCATTTTCCTACAAACGCGGCACGCCGCGCGGGGTGGATATGGTGATCGACTGCCGATTCCTGCGAAACCCGCACTGGCAGGCCGACCTGCGCCCGATGACCGGACGCGACCGCCCGGTTGCCGCCTATGTGGAGGCTGACCCAAGTTACCCAGCGTTCCACGCCAAGCTTCTGGATTTGCTTGCCTTTCTATTGCCCGCCTACAAGGCAGAGGGGAAGTCTTACTTCACATTGGCACTTGGCTGCACCGGCGGAAAACATCGTTCAGTTTGTGTTACCGAATCTGTGGCAGAATCGCTTGCACAGGATGGCTGGCAGGTGTCTATTCGGCACCGTGAAATTGAGCGGGCGGGGGGAACGTCTGGTTCAAAGGGTTTGGTGGCATCGTGATTGGTATTGTAATCGTGGCTCATGGCGGATTGGCGAAGGAATACCTCGCCGCTATGGAACACGTCGTCGGCCGCAGGGACGGCACCCGTGCGATCACCATCGCACCAGATGACACACGTGCATCAAAACAGGCTGAAATCGACGCCGCGGTTGAGGCGGTCGATACCGGCAACGGTGTGGTTGTCGTCACGGATATGTTCGGCGGGACCCCATCCAATCTGGCGATGGCCGCCTGTGATTGTCATGATCACAAGGTGATTTACGGGGCCAATCTGCCGATGCTGATCAAACTGGCCAAGGGTCGGCATCTGCCGATCAATCAGGCCGTGGATTGCGCCCTGAATGCGGGCCGCAAATACATCAACTGCGCCGATGATCTGGGCATGCAGATCCGCGCGATGCCCGCTGAATGAGCATTTCTCAGACCCTTGCGATTACCAATGAAAAAGGCCTGCATGCGCGGGCCTCGGCCAAGTTTGTCGAACTGGTGGAAGATCATGATGCCACCGCGACGGTCAGCCGAGACGGCATGTCAGCCTCGGGCGATTCGATCATGGGGCTTTTGATGCTGGCAGCGGCCAATGGCACGACGATTGACGTTGTCACCGACGGATCGCAGGCCGAGGCGCTGGCCAATGCTTTGCGCACACTGGTCGAGGACAAGTTCGGCGAGGGAAAGTAGAGCGTCGCAGCCCGTTGCTCTACCGTCCCGTAATCATCCGCACCAAAACCCGGTCACGCGCGAACAGGTGATGCTTCAATGCCGCACCGGCATGAACCAGCAACACCGCGATCAGGGCAAAAGCACAAAGTTCATGCGCTTGCTGAAACAACTCGCTTAACCCTCTGTCGCCGGTGGTAAACGGATCCGGCATTTCGAACAGCCCGAATACCTTGTTAGGAATGCGGAACGGAAACGCCCCCTCGTCATTCAGCGGCGACGAACTGGCCATCAACCACCCGGTCAACGGCAGCGCGAACATCAGGATATACAGCGCCAGATGCGACGCGTGCGAGGCCTCCACCTGCCAGCGCGGCATATGGTCGGGCAGCGCGGGCGTCTTCCGGTTTACCAGACGCCAGACAACCCGCAGCACAGCCAGCACGAAGATTGTAAAGCCGATGCTTTTATGCTGTTGGGTCAGTTCATATCGGGCGATCAGATCACTCAGACGGGTCATATAAAACCCAACGGCCACCATTCCGATCATCAGCACCGCCATAAGCCAGTGGATGACCCTTGCGGGCCACCCCCAGCCTGTATCGGAGTTCTGAAACGCCATTACTCCGGGCTCATTTCCAGATGGATTGTCACAGGAATAACGACCCCAATGGCCGGTGCGTAAGTGTCCAGACCAAACTCAGTCCGGTCAATCGACCCGTTGATGGTAAAGCCTGCAACATCCGCATTGGGCGGAAACGGGCCTGGCGCGAGTTTGTTCAGAGTGGCATCGAAGGTCACTTCCTTGGTGACGCCCCGCAGGGTCAGGTTGCCGGTCACTTTTGCTGTGTCGTCACCCGTGGCGGTGACAGAGGTTGAGACAAACTCGATCGTCGGGTGGGCTGCGGTGTCCAGAAAGTCAGGCCCGATCACATGTTCGTCGCGGGCGGCGAAGTTGGAGTCAAAGCTGGTCGCGTCAATGGAAATGCTGGCTTTGGTTGCTTCGATGTTTTCCGGGTCAAAGTCGATCTTGGCTTCAAAGCTGCGAAACTGTGCGGGCACGTTGGAATATCCAAAATGCTCAACCTCAAAGGTGATCGCGGCATGGGATTTGTCTACAACCCAAGGGGCGGCAGGCAAGGTTACCGGGGCCAGAGTTGCGGCCAGCAAGGCGGCTGAAAGAGCGGGGCGTGTCATGGTGCGTTCATCCTGTCTGTGTTGCTCAAACGTATTACGCGTGATTGCGGCACATTGTTCACCGATGTTTCGATGATGCGCGTGCAATTACCTAAGGGAAGAAAACAGCAAGACAACTCACCTATTCGTGGAAACAGAAATTGCGCGGCGAACAGTTTGTTTCCGAATTGACGACAAAAGCTCAGCGTGTTGGCACTGGCGTCTCGCCACGATAGTCATAGAAACCACGCTGCGTCTTGCGACCCAGCCATCCAGCCTCGACATATTTCACCAGCAGGGGACATGGCCGGTACTTAGTATCTGCCAGCCCGTCATGCAGCACGTTCATAATCGCCAGGCAGGTATCCAGCCCAATGAAATCCGCCAGTTCCAGCGGCCCCAGCGGATGGTTTGCCCCCAGTTTCAGCGAGGTGTCGATTGAGGTCACGGTGCCGACCCCTTCGTAAAGCGTATAAATCGCCTCGTTGATCATCGGCATCAGGATGCGGTTGACGATAAAGGCCGGGAAATCTTCGGCGCTGGCCGAGGTTTTGCCCAGACGTTCCACCACCGCTTCCAGCGTCTTGTAGGTTTCTTCCGAGGTGGCAATGCCCCGGATCAGTTCCACCAGCTGCATCACCGGCACCGGGTTCATGAAGTGCAGGCCCATGAAGCGTTCCGGCCGGTCGGTGCGGCTGGCCAGACGGGTGATGGAGATCGAGGAGGTGTTCGAGGTCAGGATCGTCCGCTCGCCCAGATGCGGGGCCAGCGACTGGAAGATCTTGTTCTTGATATCCTCGTTCTCGGTCGCGGCCTCGACCACCAGATCGGTTGCGCCGATTTCAGCAATGTCATCTGTTGTCGCGATCCGTGCCAGCGCGGCATCCCCATAGGCCTGGCTGATCCGTTCAGATTTCACCTGCCGGTCAAGGTTCTTGCCAATGGTCACCAGCGCCTGCTCCAACGCCTCGGCGCTGACATCATGCAGCTTCACCTCATACCCCGCCAACGCCATCACATGCGCAATCCCGTTGCCCATCTGGCCCGCGCCGATCACACCGATTGTCTTGATTTCCATGCAAGCGCCCCTTCGTTTGGCGACAACCTAACGGGACCTACCCCCCACCCGCAAGAGCGTACAAACAGGACACAGGATTCACAGCAAAGTCAGATTAGGGCTTGTTAACACTATTGTCTATCGCTGAAATGTTCTAACTATATGTTATGAATGAGATAACAGAAAGCCACTACGCGCTGATCTGCCCCTACTTACCGGTTCAGCGCGGGAATGTGCGGGTT
>NZ_JBTLNE010000044.1:0-30846 GCF_054457435.1 Halovulum sp. GXIMD14793
CGATCCAAAGCACCGCCTCCAGAAACAACCGGGTATCGGTCCCAGTGCGCCCCGGAGCGGTCAAACCGCCGGGACACAAAGGCTCAATCGCACGCCACTGGCGATCCGTGAGAACAAATCTGCTCGGGTCCATTCAAACCTCCTCTTTTGGAAGGTTGAATCAGAACTCAAACCAAATGGGAATCCCGAATGTCCACAGGCCCTAGAACAAGCTTACTCAAAGCTGAAAGCCCACCTGCGACGGGTCGGGGCGAGGACCTTCACAGAAGTCTTCGACGCCATCGCAGCTATCTGCGATCTCTACGACCCAACAGAATGCTGGAACTACTTCAAGGCTGCCGGATATGTCTCAGATTAATGTCGAAACGCTTTAACGGCATGTTGCTGGCCAAATCTGAGGCTTCCTCGTACCGCCCAACCGTTCTCAATAGTGCGACAGCGATTGCAATGCGGGTCGGGTCGTTCAATCCATCCAGTTTATCGCCCTGAGCGAGAGACTGCGCAATCTCAACCCAGGTGTCCCAATCCATCGCGCCAAGCCAGACGGGCTGGGCAGGGGGGACTGCGTTTCGCCCCGCATCAGCGGTTGCAGGGCCCGCAGGCGGTCTGTGATTGCGGACATGCGATTGCCGCCCTCAATGACGTTGATCGAAGGCATGTCAAAACTTGACAGTGTGCGGGCGACGAAGTCGTGGCCGTCAATTTCGATCAGGGTATCAACCATCAGAAGCCAGACCGCATCTGGATCAGTTTGTGACAACTCTGCGACCGCGAAGGCGTTTTTGACATTGCGTATCGCGGCCAAAACCGACTCTTCTCTGCCAGACTGGTTGTAGTAGATGCTTAATGCAAGGCCGTGATCGGTCAATTTCATCGCGCTCAGAATCTCGCGAGATTTACTTAACTTTTCATCTGATGTTTCTATGGGCCTATTGTCCAAGCCCCAATAGTGGGGGGAGGCTAGGAGGGCCAAGTTGTCGTTGGAGTGGCGCTGGTAGAGATCCGCAAGCGCGTCACCGTCGGCAAGGTTCGCCAGCAAATGGCTGGCGAGGATAAGATCACCCGCTTCCTCTGCCAGATCGGCCAGGTTACGTTTGAACTCATCACTCTGATCTACCAGCGTTGCCGCTGTCCATATCGTTGAGGCGCGATATGCCGAGTCAAGTTCAGACCAGAGTTCCAGATATCGCTTCCGCCATCGGCCAACACAAGCGCACGGATGCTGGCAGATCTCATATTCAGGAGCGTCACGGTCCGATCACGGCTGATGATGGAAATGCCCTTATCGATACCAACATGTGATATCGCATGTGCTAAGGCCAGTTCATCTGCATTTCGCACCTTATCGGCAATGAGTGGCTTTAGCAGTGATTGCGCGCTTTCATAGTTCAGAGGTGCATAATAGATAAGGAAATAGGCCGCCTCTGCACCAAAACGTCTCAATTTGAATCCGCTAAGTTCGGGCCTAAGTTCCAGAACTTTTTCAGCGCTTGATATGATCAGATCGCGGTGTTCGTAGGTTTGTGCAAAAACCGTTGCCGGAAAAAGAAAAACTGCAGCAAGAATACGGATCATTGTCGCCCCCTGATTTGACTACAACAGGGTTCTATTCCTGCCTTCATATGTCAATGGACATTCCCTCAGGCAGGTGTTGACTTGCACACGCCTTTGCCGCATAAGCCAGCCTTCATCACCCTGCTCTGGCGGGGTGGTTCCCGTTTTGCGGGATAGTTGCGCAGTCCGAGGTGCTAAGGCGAAACACTTTGCCGGATGGCAAGGGACCAAAGGACGCGGGTCGAAGAAGGATGAAAGCTGTGTTTGCAGTGATGAAAACTGGTGGCAAGCAGTACAAGGTTGCCAAAGATCAGGTGCTGAAGGTTGAGAAGCTGGCCGCCGAGGCTGGTGAGACCATTCAGTTCAACGATATTCTGATGCTCGGCGGTGACAAGGTTACCGTTGGTGCGCCGACGGTTGAGGATGCCGGTGTTCAGGCGGAGGTTCTGGAGCAGATCCGTGGACCGAAGACAATTCATTATGTGAAGCGTCGCCGGAAGCATTCCTCGCAGCGTAAGAAGGGCCATCGCCAGTCGCTGACCGTGATCCGCGTCACGGATATTCTGGCCTCTGGTGCTGGTAAGTCTGGTGTGAAAGCAGCCCTTGGGGCGGCCTCTGTTGCGGCTGTTGCGGCGGCCACCAAGCCTGCCAAGGCGGCTGAAAAGAAAGTCGCACCTAAGAAGGCCGAAGCGAAGCCCAAGGCTGACGCGAAGCCCAAGGCTGCAGCCAAGACCGAAGCGGCAGAGGTTACGGGAACTGAACCCAAGAACCTGCTGAAAGCGGCCAAAGGCGATGCAGATGATCTGAAAAAGATCTCTGGCGTCGGGCCAAAGCTTGAAGGCACGCTGAACGAGATCGGCGTTTTCCACTTCTGGCAGATTGCCGAGTGGGGGTCGGACGAAATCGCATATATGGACGACAAGCTGTCGTTCAAAGGCCGGATCGAACGTGACGGCTGGATTGATCAGGCCAAGCAGTTCGCTGCTGAAGCCGAAGAATGAGGAGAGGACGATATGGCACATAAAAAAGCAGGCGGTTCATCCCGTAACGGCCGCGACTCCGCCGGTCGTCGCCTTGGCGTCAAAAAGTTCGGTGGCGAAGCCGTGATACCGGGCAACATCATCGTGCGTCAGCGCGGCACCAAGTGGTGGCCGGGTGAGGGCGTCGGCATGGGCCGCGATCACACCATCTTTGCTGTCACAGAAGGTCATGTGAATTTTCACAAGGGCTTCAAAGGCCGCACATTTATTTCCGTCATGCCAACCGCAGAGGCGGCTGAATAGACCGAGCGTCATACCAAATCTTAGGGGGCTCGGTGAAAACCGGGCCCTTTTTTCTTTCTCCGGGGTCCGGCAACGACAGGAGAAGACGATGACAAAGCAGATCACAGGTCAGGACCTGATCGCCATGGGCTACGAGCCGGGCGCGTGGTTTGGTGCGGCTTTGGGTCATGTCAATACGGCCGGACTGTCGGGGGAGGACCTGCGCAGCTATCTCGATAGCGTTGCGCCGCAGATGATACCGAAAATCCCACTGCAGGATCGTGTCGGTTACGCTTTCAACCTGGAGGCGGAGACCGAGGCTGAGGTTGAGAATGTCGCCGCGGTCAAAGCGTCCATGGATATCCTGATGCGCACCCCCACCGTGGTCGATGGGGCGGTGATGCCGGATGCCTGTCCGGCGGGTCCGGTGGGCACGATCCCGGTCGGCGGTGTCGCTGTAGCGCAGAATGCGATCCACCCGGGAATGCATTCTGCCGATATCTGTTGTTCGGTCATGTTGACGGAATTCGTCGATGCCGACCCGAAAACCGTGCTGGATGCAGTCCACAAGGCCACGCATTTCGGCCCCGGCGGGCGCGAGAACGGCCAGCGCTATACGCTGCCGCCGGATATCTATGAGGCAGCAAAGGCCAACCGGTTCTTGCAGGACCCGAAGATCAAGGCCTCCTTGCATACGCATCTGGGAACCCAGGGCGATGGCAACCACTTTGCCTTTGTCGGTACCTCCAAGGCGACCGGAGCGACCTGTCTGGTGACACATCACGGGTCCCGTGGTCCTGGGGCCGGGCTCTATAAGGCTGGGATGAAGGTGGCCGAAGCGTATCGCTGCCTGCATTCGCCTGCGACGCTGAAACAGAACGCCTGGCTCCCGGCGGATAGCGAGGACGGCACAGCCTATTGGGAGGCGCTGCAGATCATCCGTGATTGGACCAAAGCCAATCATGACGTGATCCATCAGGCGACGTTGCGGCTGGCCGGGCTGGAAATGACACGCCGGTTCTGGAACGAGCATAACTTTGTCTTCCGGCAAGGAGACTTGTTCTATCACGCCAAGGGCGCGACGCCGATTGATGACGCGTTTCTGCCCGATACGAACGGCACCCAGATCGTGCCGCTCAATATGGCCGAACCGGTGCTGCTGATCCAGTCGCGCCCAAATGAGCGGAACAAGGGCTTTGCCCCGCACGGGGCCGGGCGGAACTTCTCTCGTTCGGCGCATAAGCGGGCCAATGCGGGCCGCACCGAGGCCGAGATTTTTGCCCAGGAAACCGCCGGTCTGGATGCCCGGTTCTTCTCGGGTAATATCGACATCTCGGAATTGCCCTCAGCCTACAAATCGGCGGCGGCAGTGCGCGCGCAGATGGAACAGTTCGATCTGGCCTCGGTCGTCGATGAGATTATGCCCTATGGCTGTATCATGGCCGAGGATTGGGAAAAGGACGCGCCGTGGCGGCGCAAGCGGGCGGCCAAAGCCGCCGCCCGCTGAACTGATTGTTTACGTTTGTCTGAGAAAGGAGCCGGACCATGGCACCTGACGTGATTGAGACCCAACGCCTTGTTCTGCGCCCACTGGCACAGGATGATACCGGTATGATCGCAATGTATCTGGGCGACGAACGCCTTGCCCGGATGCTATGGGCCGTGCCGCATCCCTATCCGCCCGGATCTGCCGCCGCTTTGGTGGACTGGGCCAAATCGGACCGCAATGATGGCCAGTGCTGGGCCATCGGACACCGTACGTCGCAAGGCGAATTGGTCGGCTCTGTCCTGCTGAAAGGCGATGGCGAGATTGCATATTGGGTCGGGGCTCCGTTCCAGAATTCCGGTTTTGCCACCGAAACAGTGGACGCTGTGATCGCACATGCCTTTGCGGGTGATGCGACCCGGCTGACAGCGCGCGTGTTTCAAGATAACCCGGCTTCGGCTGCTGTTTTAACCAAAGCAGGATTCGAATTTGTGGGCGAGGGGGCCGGGTTCTCGATGGCCCGCGGGGCAGAGGTCCCGGAATGGCATTACAGACTGGAGCGGGGGACATGGGTGCAACAACAAAGCTTACGACAGAGCGCCTGACGCTAAGATCGCTGCACGCGACGGATGCGGCGGCGATTGCAAGGGGTATTGGCAATGTGAAGGTGCTGCGCAACCTGACCAGCCCGCCATATCCCTATCAATTAAGCGATGCCGAAGAGTTCATCGAGAAATACGGCACCGCGCCGGAGGTCTATGGCCTCAGCAGGGACGGGCTGATCGGTGTGATCACACTGCGCCCGAATTGTGATAGTGCAAGCGATCTTGGCTATTGGCTGGCAGAAGAGCATTGGGGAAACGGTTATATGACGGAGGCGGCACAGGCTGTCACCGCCCGGCACTTTGCCGCGTCCGATGAGCCGATCGCCTCGGGTCATGTCGTAGATAATGCCGGGTCTCGCAACATCCTGCGAAAGCTTGGTTTTCGCGACACCCATCTGATCGAGGCATATATTGCCGCCAGGGACGAAACCTGTCCCATGCAGCGTATGGAATTGAAACGCGCGGACTGGGATTTCATCTGTGATCCGAAGATTGCGACAGAGCGCCTGATCCTGCGGCCGCTGACAAAGGCCGACGCCCCCCGAATTTCCGAGATGGCTGATGATATTGAGGTCGTGCGTATGCTGGGAAGCGTCTCGCATCCTTTCCCCGTTGAGGAAGCCGCCGCATGGATCAAAAAGCGGCGCTTCCGCGGGGCGACGGGTGTTTTTGGAATCTGGGCGGGTGATACGATGATCGGAATGACGGGAATGGGGGATAAGCCGGTCTCGTTCATGTACTGGCTGCATCCGGATCATTTCGGCAAGGGCTACGCGACCGAAGCGTCGCGCGGCTTTCTGGCCGCGATGTTGCCGCGTATCAGCGCGCCGGAGGTCACCGCGACCTGCTTCGTCGATAACCCTGCTTCATTGCGCGTGTTGGAAAAACTGGGGTTCGAACGCCATGGTGAAAGTATGGGCGACTCGCGGGCACGGCTTGAGCCTGCCCCCGTGATCGAATATCGCTTGTCAGCGGAAAAGCTGAGGCGGCCATGAAATTCCTTGATCTTGCAAAAGTCTATGTACGCTCCGGTGCGGGTGGCAATGGCTCTGTCAGCTTCCGCCGGGAGAAGTTCATCGAGTATGGCGGCCCGAATGGCGGCGATGGCGGCAAGGGCGGGGATGTCATAGCCGAGGCGGTTGAGGGGCTGAACACCCTGATCGACTATCGCTATCAGCAGCATTTCTTTGCCAAGAATGGCAAAGGCGGGGCCGGGCAGGGCCGGACCGGAAAATCAGGTGATGACATTGTGCTGAAAGTTCCGGTCGGCACCGAAATTATGGCCGAGGATGAGGAAACCGTCCTGGCTGACCTGACCGAGGTTGGCCAGCAATTCCTGATCGCACGTGGCGGCAATGGCGGCTTTGGCAACCTGCATTTCAAAAGCGCCACCAATCAGGCCCCGCGCCGGGCCAATCCCGGGCAGGAGGGGGTGGAACTGACGATCTGGCTGCGGCTGAAGCTGATTGCTGATGCCGGGTTGCTGGGTCTGCCGAATGCGGGCAAGTCGACCTTTCTGGCCGCGACCTCCAACGCGCGGCCCAAGATCGCAGATTATCCTTTCACCACACTGCACCCCAATCTGGGTGTGGTCGGTATTGACCGGGCAGAGTTCGTGATCGCCGATATTCCGGGGCTGATTGCCGGGGCGCATGAGGGAAAAGGGATCGGCGACCGCTTTCTTGGTCATGTCGAACGCTGCGCGGTGCTTCTGCATCTGATCGACGGCACGTCCGGGACGATTGCCGAGGATTACCAGACCATCATCCATGAGCTTGAGGAATATGGCGGTCATCTGGCGGATAAGCCGCGCGTGACCGCACTCAATAAGGTCGATGCGCTGACCGATGAGCAGCGGCAGGAGGCGCGTGCCGCGCTGCAGGCTGTGGCGAAGGGTCAGATCTTTGAGATGTCCGGCGTCAGCCGCGAAGGCGTCGATGATGTGCTGCGGGCGCTACGGGGCGAGATCCTTGCTGAACGGGCCGCCCCCGTGGAAGAGAAACCGTGGACGCCCTAAGCCAGGATATACTTGGTCAGGCCAAACGGGTGGTGATTAAGATCGGTTCCGCCCTTTTGGTGGATTCCGACAAGGGCGCGTTACGGACCGGCTGGCTGCAGGGGCTGGCGGTGGATGTCGCGGCGCTGAAGGGGCAGGGCGTGGATGTCGTTCTGGTCTCCTCCGGCTCGATCGCATTGGGGCGGCGCAAGCTGGGTTTGCCATCTGGGCCGCTGGCGCTGGATCAAAGCCAGGCAGCGGCGGCGGTTGGGCAAATTCTGCTGGCGCAAAGTTATCAGGAAACGCTTGGCGTCCATAATCTGACTGCGGCGCAGGTCCTGCTGACGCTTGAGGACAGCGAACATCGCCGCCGCTATTTGAATATGCGGGCCACTTTTGCTGCTTTGCTTTGGCAAGGCGCGGTGCCGGTGGTGAATGAAAACGATACGGTTGCCACGGATGAAATCCGCTATGGCGACAATGACCGGCTGGCGGCGCAGGTGGCCTCTTTGACCGGGGCGGAGGTCTTGGTGCTGCTGTCTGATGTCGATGGTCTTTACGACGCCAACCCGCGTGAGGTCGCGAACGCGCAGCATCTGCCCATGATCGCCGAGATTACGCCCGAGGTTGAGGCGATGGCCGGAGGTGCCGGGACAGACGGCGCCAAAGGGGGCATGAAAACCAAACTCATGGCCGCGCGTATCGCCATGCAGGCGGGTGCGGCAATGGCCATCACCCGCGGCGATGTCGACCGACCGTTGCAGGCGCTGGCAGACGGCGCGCGCTGCACCTGGTTCAAGGGGCAGGGCGATCCGAAGGCGGCGCGCAAGCAATGGATCAGTGCGATGAAGCCGCGCGGCACGGTGACAATTGATGCGGGTGCTGCCAGGGCGCTTAGCTCAGGAAAGTCGTTGCTGCCAGCCGGGGTGAGCGCAATCAGCGGAACCTTTGAACGCGGCGACCCGGTGGATATTCTGGGCCCCGATGGCGGTGTCCTGGCCCGTGCTCTTGCCGGTTACGATGCTGCAGAGGCGCGCCTCATCATGGGCTGTCAGTCCAGTGCGATCGCAGAGCGCCTCGGTCATCCCGGCCGCGCAGCACTGATCCACCGCGACGATATGGCGATGTGATGAACGACAGTTCAATGTTGCAGGCGGCCTGCCGACGCTGGACATTAAGCGAGCCTGTCTTGGTCGCGGATACCGCAAGCAGCTTCGTATATAAAGCGTGCCAAGCAGATGATATCGTTGCCTTAAAGCTCCTGAAGCCTGCTGGCAAAGACGAATGGAACGGCGTTGCTATGCTTCACTGGTGGGATGGCAAGGGTGCGGTTAAACTACGCGGTGCAGCGGATGACATGATCCTGATGGACTGGGTCGATGGGGATCGCCTGGGCGATATTGTCAGATCTAGCGGCGACGGAAACAGTTTTACCGGGATAGCCGACCTGCTCTCGCAACTTCATGCTACTCGGGCGGATTACCCCGAAGGCTTGCAGCCTCTTGACTGCCGGCTAAAGCCCGTCCTTACCGGCCAAGTCGGCGCGCTGGCGCGGCACCTCCTTGCGAAGTCAGCATCTGAATGCCCGCTACATGGCGACTTTCATCATGACAACATAATTGTCGATGAAAGCGGATGGACGTCGATAGACCCAAAAGGTGTATTTGGCGATCCAGCCTATGATTGCGCAAATCTCTTTTTGAATCCGGTCGAAGCGAAAGACTTGGTTCATAGCGCGGAACGGATACGGGCGCTCGCCTGCGCGCTTCATCATCACCTCGGCTATCCGGTGGACCGGATTTTGGGGTGGGCTGCGGTACATTGCGCCCTTTCCGAGGTGTGGGCGGCTCAAATGGGTGGATCAAACCTGTTGCCCACGAAAGGGATGCAGCCAATTCTTCTTGCCGCGTATGACGCGGTTTCAGGGGCAAGCTGACGCGGTTAGACTTTAAGGGAAGAGGCGCGAATGACAGAAAACGGCGATATCGAAACTGTGATGCAATCCATTGGCCAGCGTGCGCGCGCAGCGGCATCGGTGTTGGCAACAGCGAGCGCGCATCAAAAGACTGAGGCTTTGACGGCCGCTGCCGATGCTGTCTGGGCAGACCGCTCGGAGATCATAGCAGCCAACGCCAGGGACATTGCCTATGGCAAGGACAAGGGCCTGACCGGTGCCATGATGGACCGGTTACTGCTGACTGAGGTACGCATCGAAGGTATCGTTGAGGGGCTGCGGGCGGTGGCTGCACAGGACGATCCGGTGGGCCGGGTTCTTGACGAATGGGATGTGCCCTCGGGCCTGCATATCCGCCGCGTTGCCACGCCCCTGGGAGTGATCGGCGTGATCTATGAAAGCCGCCCCAATGTGACAGTGGATGCCGGGGCCTTGTGCCTGAAGGCTGGCAATGCCGCGATCCTGCGTGGCGGGTCCGAAAGCTTCCATTCCTCAACCGCCATTCACGCTTGCCTGCAGCAGGGCCTGCGTCAGGCGGGTCTGCCTCAGGATGCGATCCAACTTGTGCCAACCCGCGACCGGGCCGCTGTAGGGCAGATGCTGACCATGGTTGACCATATCGACGTCATTGTGCCGCGCGGCGGCAAGGGACTGGTGGGCCGCGTGCAGGCCGAGGCACGCGTGCCCGTTTTCGCCCATCTGGAAGGCATCGTGCATATCTATGTCGACGGCTCGGCAGATGTCGAAAGGGCCCGGCAGGTGGTGATGAACGCCAAGACGCGGCGCACCGGCATTTGCGGCGCAGCGGAATGCCTGCTGATCGACAAGGCCTTTTACCAGGCTCATGGCGCGCCGTTTATTCAGGATCTGATGCAAGCCGGAGTAGAGGTTCGGACCGAGGGTTTGCCCGGCTCAGCGCCAGCAACTGCGCAGGATTGGGGCTGCGAGTATCTCGACATGATCATCGCCGCCAAGCTTGTCGACGGTGTAGATGGCGCAATCGACCATATTCGCACATATTCCTCGCATCATACGGAATGCGTAATGGCCGAAGACCCCGATGTGGTGCAGCGGTTTTTCCGCGACGTCGACAGCGCCATCCTGATGCACAACGCCTCGACCCAGTTCGCCGATGGCGGGGAGTTCGGAATGGGGGCAGAGATCGGTATCGCCACCGGCAAACTGCACGCACGCGGGCCGGTCGGGGCAGCGCAGCTGACAAGTTTTAAGTATCTCGTCACCGGAAACGGAACGGTCCGCTCATAGAGCAGGGCGGCCCCTCGTAGGGTGGGTGAAACCCACCACCTCCATAAAGACAAAAGGGACGGCGCAAACCGTCCCCTTTTTCAGCTTTAGCCCAACCTGATGTCAGGCGCGCTTTACCAGTTTAATCACAAACAACAGAATAACCGCGCCCAGCGTGGCAAAAATGATCGAATCGACGATACCTATGCCTGTTGAAATGCCAAAGCGCGGGAATAGAAAGCCAGCGATAAAAGAACCAACGATCCCCACAACGATATTGCCAAGCAGTCCAAACCCGAACCCCTTGACGATCTGACCGGCCAGCCAGCCGGCGACCGCACCGACCAAAACCGTGATAAGCAGCGCAACAATATCCATTTCCAGTCTCTCCCACTAAGATTCCCACCGCGACACGCGGCGGGTCTGGTCCCTGAACTACAGCATAAGGGACTGCTTCTGTACGAGGGGAAATTTCCGGGTTGTTTCCCAGTAAAGCGACCGCGCAACAGAAGGATCACCCTGAAATGCAAAGGGCGCGTCCTTGAACGCGCCCATTTCAAATTCGGTGGCAGTCAAAGCACCTGCCTGAAACACCTACAGCCGGAGACTATTCGTCGTCCAGTGCCTCAACTGCTTTCTGCAACTCGTCCTTTTTCACCGGTTTTTCGGTCACCTTGGCCAGTTCGACGATATAGTCGATGACCTTGTCCTCAAAGATCGGTGCGCGCAGCTGTTGCTGTGCTGCGGGATTCTTCTGAACAAATTCCAGATAGGCGCGCTCCTGACCCGGATACTGCCGGGCTTGCGCCATCAAGGCCTGCTGCATCTCGGCATCGGACACTTCGATCTCGTTTTTGTTGCCGATTTCTGCCAGCAGCAGACCCAGTCGGACACGGCGCTCGGCCAGTTTTGTATGTTCTTCGTTCGGCTCGATTGGGTCATGATCATGCCCTTCGACCTCGGGGTTCTCCTCATGCCACAGCTGATGCGCGATCTGTTTGGCTTCGGCATCCAGCAAAGAAGGCGGACAATCGAAGGTTACCAACTCGTCCAGCGCGTCCATAAGTTCACGCTTCATCACCTGACGTGCCGCGCCAGCATATTCTTCGGACAGACGCTCCCCGATTTGCGATTTCAGGGTCGCAAGGTCTTCGACGCCGAATTTCTGCGCCAGCTCGTCATTTATTTCTGCCTTGGCAGGGGCTTTGACCTCTTTGACCGTGACTTTGAAAACAGCGTCTTTGCCCGCAAGGTTCGGCGCACCATATTCTTCGGGGAAGGTGACCTTGACGTCTTTCTCTTCACCGGTGACCGCGCCGACCAGCTGGCTTTCAAAGCCCGGGATGAAGCTGTCAGAGCCAAGCACCAGCGGATAATCCTCTGCCGCGCCGCCCTCAAACTCCTCACCATCGACGGAACCGACAAAGTCGATCACAACCTGATCGCCGTCTTCGGCTTTCGTACCAGCGTCGCGCGCTTCGAAATTCTGTGCACTTTCAGCCAGATTGTTCAGCGCCTCATCGACCGCATCATCTTCGACCTCGATCACCATCTTGGTCAGGGCAACCTTGGAAAAGTCTGCCTCCGGAACCTCAGGCAGCGCTTCATAGGTCATCTCGACCTCGATATCGTCGCCCTCTTGCCAGTCTTCGTTGGTCATCTTGACGTCAGGCTGCTGCGCCGGGCGGTCACCGGATTCCTCGAAATGGCTGCGCATGGCCGCATCAATGGTTTCCTGCATCGCTTCGCCCAGAACCGATTTGCCGAACATCTTCTTCATCAGTGCCGCGGGCGCTTTGCCCTTGCGAAAGCCTTTCATCTGAAAGTCTTTGCGCGCCTCTTCCAGCTTGGCATTGACCTTGGCGTCCAATTCCGAGGCCGGAACCTCGATCTTGTAACCGCGCTTCAGTCCGTCGTTCAGGGTCTCTGTGACCTGCATCTCGTCATCATCCTTCGTCTCATTTGGTACGGGTGGAGGGACTTGAACCCCCACGCCTTGCGGCACCAGAACCTAAATCTGGCGTGTCTACCAATTCCACCACACCCGCACATGGCCTATGGCCGAAATCCGCGCCTCTCTATCAAAGGGATCGACGGTGTGCGAGGGAAAAATGCACTGCTGCATTTTGACAGCGTTTACAGGGCATTTGATACATTTATGCCGACTGTATCATTTCGTAATCCAAGTTTACTTGGGTTTTGCCGATTGTTGGGCCACGATTCGGCCATACGATCACCTGATTTCAGTGAGACAATAAAGGTGGTGATTGTATGAGGTGAAGGAGTGAGAATATGGCTGAAACAACCGACAAAGATCAACCAGCGCCGCAGGTGAACGCTCAGCACAACCAGACTGCGCAGCTACCGCAGACCCCGCAGCCAACCTCAAGCGGCTGCCCGGTGGACAGCGCCTGGCCCTGATACTTCCATCAGGAAGGGGCGAGCGTCAGCCGTATTCGTCACCGCAGCCCGACATCATATGGCCCAGGACCTGGGTCAAAGCTGCTTGGCGGGGTTCCCCGACATCGGCGAGAAAACGGGCCTGAACCGCATAGGCGACGGCTTCCAGTTCATTGGCGCACCTGGCGGTGTCATGCGCTGCGTTTTCGAACTGAAATGCATGAACCAACTCGTGAACCAGAAGGCTACGGCCAAAAGCCGCGTTCAGCGGGATATCTCGATCCACGTAAATATCGCCTGTCTGCCGCCGATAAAGCGCAGCTAGCTTAGGGCCATTCTCCATCTGCTCTGCCTCTCGGCCCGGCACCGGAAACTCAGTCGGTGAAATGTGAAAAACCTTTGGGCAGGGCGGCGTGATGCGATAGCCGGTTTCCTCTTTCACAAATGTGATCAGCGACGCAAGGTCGTTACAGTCTTCTGCCAGTGCGGGTGTCGCCAGCATTAGTGTCAGCACTGCAGCGCCCGTTTTCAGTATCATCGGTGGTCCTATCACTTACTCAATCGTCATTTTATTGTTTTGAAAGTGTCACGTAAATGTAGTCAATATGTCAAGCTTGAGTGGGGAAATACCCTGCACATCAGCAGCTGAGGGTCTGATCGAATGAAACTGTTGCTAACTGTCGTTTGCCTGCTTTTCTCAGCATCATGGGCTAGCGCCGACGACCCGGTGGCACTGTTCGGGGAAGACGACCCGGAGATGTCTGCTGCCAGCGCCGAAGCACGCAAAGAATTGGATCGTTTTTTGGCGTTCGCCGAGACTTATTCAGGCGAAGCCGCGTTGCAGGTCGCCTTCCCAACTGTCAGCGGGGAGGGTTATGAGCATATTTGGGTTATCCCATTCGAAGAGGTTGAGGGCGGATTTAAGGGGATTCTCGAAGGTAATCCCCAAGATCTGGGTGACCTGACGATTGGTTCGGAGGTTCGTTTCAGTCGAGATCAGATCAGCGACTGGGGCGCAGTGATCGATGATCGCGGCTACGGGTATTATACCCTAAGGGTTCTGGCCCCAAGGCTCGAGGAATTCAAGGTTAAGGGGCTGCGGGAATGGTTGTCGGATGAGCCGTTGCCGCCGGACTGGGACTAAAGCCCCAAGTCGCGGAAGACAGCGGGCAGCTGTTCCGGCAGATCCTCGGCGATCAGGCCGGGGCCAAATTTCAAGGCACATTCCACATGCAGCCAGGCTGCGGTTTCCGCTGCGGCCATGGGCCCAAAGCCGCGCGCGAGTAGCCCGGTGATAAAGCCCGCCAGCACATCGCCCGAGCCTGCGGTCGCCAGCCATGGGGCCGCCCGATCATAATGGGCGGAGTTGATCACCGCCCGGCCCGATGGGTCTGCAATCACCGTATCCGGCCCCTTGAACAATACCGTGCATCCGGCCCGCGCCGCCGCCTCATGCGTGGCATCTACCTTGGAATAGGCGGGGCCGCTGGTGGCAGGGGCGTCCAGTTTTTCCGCCAGATCGGGGAACAGCCGCGTAAACTCGCCGCCATGCGGGGTCAGCACACAGGCCTTGTGCAGATCTGCAAACGGATCGTCATCCTGCGCCAGTAGCGTCAGCGCATCCGCATCCAGGACGGTCGCGCGCTTCGATGCCAGCGCTGTGCGGATCATCTGCCGCGCCTCTGCGTTCAAACCTAAACCGGGGCCAAGGCACAGGGCATTGATCCGTGTATCCTCCAACGCCTTGGCCAGCACATCATGATTGACCATCTGGCGCAGCATGATCGCGGTCAGCTGCGCCGCATGCTCTGCACAGGCATCCGGATGCGCCCCAATGGTGACCAACCCCGCCCCAACCCTGAGCGCCCCCCGCGCCGCCAACCGGATTGCGCCGGTTTGTGTGGCGGGACCGGAGAGGAGAAGGGCGTGGCCGTGGTCGTACTTGTTTAGCCCGAGGCCAAGTTTTTGAGGTTTTAGGTGCGGGTGCTGTTTCCCGACATGACGGTTCTCAAAATACATATTGGCGACGACGAAATCAGGTCGGGCTTCGCACAGGTGCAGTCGCGTTGATGGGGCCTGATCCAAGAATTTTGTGACTTCAGGCCCGAGACCAATATCGGCGACCTTCAATCCAGTGGCACTTGTCGCCAATCCACCAAGGAAATGGCCTGCTTTGGGCGATTGGAATGTAACAACAAGGTCAGATATGATCGCTGCGTCGATGTTTTGTCCACTATCGCCGCAGAAGCCCGAGGGAATGTCGATAGAGACGATGTAAGGTTTCTTTTTGCAGAGCATTCCCGGATCATCATCCGCTATGTCAGCAAAAAAGTCAGAGAGTGGACTATCTACAGGGCGTTTGAGTCCTATTCCAAAAAGACCGTCGACAAGGACATCTGGGATACTGATTTCGCTGTTTGTGGTGCGAATGAAAGGCTGCGCTTTAGAGAGATCGTAAATATCGCCCATCTCCCGCCACCGCCGACAATTCTCCACCGCATCCGGCGGCAGCTTCTCGTCATCGCCGTAAAGGAAAACCTCCACCTCCCAGCCGCGCTGTTTCAGCAGTCGCGCCACAACAAACCCGTCGCCGCCATTGTTGCCGGGTCCGCACAGCACCACGGCGCGGTGGGGGGCCTTGGCCATTTCGGGCCATTCCTCCAACACAGCTTCGACGACGCTGCGCCCGGCGCGTTCCATCAACTCCAGCCCGGTCACCTGACCGCTGTTGATAGCAGCTTGTTCGATGGCCCGCATCTGGGCGGCGGTCAGCAGTTCGGTCATGGCTCTTTCTCAGCAAGCCCGGAAAATGGGCAGTGTGTGTAAAAAATAGGCAGATGGTCCGAAATCCGAACATGCCCCTCCTTCCACTATGTCTAGCCGTTTGAACTCCGCCTGCCCAGATGCTTCATCCCAGACATACCCAGTCGAGGAGCATGCCATGAAGAAGATCGAGGCGATTATCAAACCGTTCAAGCTTGATGAGGTCAAAGAGGCCTTGCAGGAGATCGGCATTCAGGGCCTGTCCGTGGTCGAGGCCAAGGGGTTCGGCCGCCAGAAGGGCCACACAGAGCTGTATCGCGGCGCGGAATACGTCGTCGATTTCCTGCCCAAGGTGAAAATCGAGGTGGTTCTGGCTGCCGATATGGTCGACAGCGCCATTGAGGCAATCGTCGGCGCCGCCAAGACCGGCAAGATCGGGGACGGCAAGATTTTCGTCTCGACCATTGATCAGGCGATCCGCATCCGCACCGGCGAGGATGGGGCAGACGCGCTCTGACCTCCGTCGCTTTCACAAGATATATACGCAGAAGGAAACCCGATATGAGCAACGCAGATATCGTCAAGCAGATCAAGGATGAGGATATCGACTATGTCGACATCCGCTTTACCGACACCCGCGGCAGGCTGCAGCACGTCACCATGGTCTCGGATCAGGTTGACGAGGACTTTATGGAAGAGGGCTTCATGTTTGACGGCTCGTCGATTGCCGGATGGAAAACAATCAACGAATCCGATATGAAGCTGATGCCTGATGCGGATAGCGCCTATCTGGACCCGTTCTATGCAGAAAAGACGCTGTGCATGCACTGTTCTATTGTCGAGCCCGATACCGGCGAAGATTATGGTCGTGATCCCCGTTCCACGGCTCAGCGTGCGGAAACCTACCTGAAATCTTCGGGCATTGGCGATACAGCGTATTTTGGCCCGGAAGCGGAATTCTTTCTGTTTGATGATGTGCGGTTTTCTAACAGTATCAATAAAGTATCCTACGAAGTTGATGCGGCTGATGCCTCCTGGAACTCTGACACCGAATACGAGATGGGCAATATGGGCCACCGGCCCGGCGTCAAGGGTGGCTATTTCCCGGTGAACCCGACCGATGCCACACATGATCTGCGGTCAGAAATGCTGTCGACCATGAAGCGGATGGGCATGAAGGTGGACAAGCACCATCATGAGGTTGCGTCCTGCCAGCACGAACTGGGCCTGATTTTCGACACGCTGACCAAGCAGGCAGATGAGCTGCAGAAACACAAATACATCATCCACAATGTCGCCCATGCCTATGGCAAATCCGCGACCTTCATGCCCAAACCGATTGCAGGCGACAACGGCACGGGCATGCATGTGAACATGTCGATCTGGAAAGAGGGCAAGCCATTGTTTGCAGGCGATAAATACGCCGACCTTTCCGATGAGGCGCTATACTATATCGGTGGCATCCTGAAGCACGCCAAAGCGCTGAACGCCTTCACCAACCCGGCGACCAACAGCTACAAACGCCTGATTCCGGGCTTTGAAGCGCCGGTTCTGCGGGCCTATTCCGCGCGCAACCGTTCGGGCTGTGTGCGTATCCCCTGGACCGAAAGCCCGAAGGCCAAACGGGTCGAGGCGCGTTTCCCTGATCCAGCGGCGAACCCGTATCTGGCATTCTCCGCCCTGCTGATGGCCGGTCTGGACGGGATCAAGAACAAGATCCATCCGGGGGAGGCGAACGACAAGGATCTCTATGATCTGCCGCCCGAGGAACTGGCCGGTATCCCAACCGTGTGCGCCAGCCTGCGCGAAGCCCTGGAAGAGCTTGAAAAAGATCATGAATTCCTGCTGGCCGGTGACGTTTTCAGCCGTGATCAGATCGAAGGATATGCTGAGCTGAAGTGGGAGGAGGTGTATAATTTCGAGCACACCCCGCACCCGGTTGAGTTCCAGATGTACTATTCCTGCTGATCCGCTTTGCAGGACAAGATCGGGCCGCCCCGGATATTCGGGGCGGCCCATTTTTTTATCAGCAGATCAGGGACCGGCCTCAAAGCTGGTGCCAGCGCTCGCGCCGTTGGGCAGGGCGCTGCCGGGCGTAAAGCCGCCAAAGCCGTGCCGGATGCTACTGTCCCAAACCTGCAGGCGCAGGCTGTAGCAGCACCGGGTGAAGCTGCCCGCCAGTTCCGTCATGTCGATATCACGCACGCGCTTCAGGCCTGTACCCGTTGTGCCAGTATCGGTGATCACATTGAACGGATCGTCCAGCGGCTGATAATATTCATGCGTACTGTTGCCCGTCGGACTGGCGAAGGTATGGCTGACCCAGGGATCGCCGCCTTCAACACGCAGGGTGTAGTGGCCGAAATGCTTGTCCTTGAACGCCGTCCAGATCTGGAACTGGCTGGCGCTGGTCGGTGCTTCGCCGCAAGAGGGAACGACACTGACCCCATCCATCAGACGGACCTCCAACCCAGACAGGTCCGGGGCGGTGTTGTCCAGCTGGATGTTATGCCAAGCCCCGGTTTGCACTGCTGCGGTTCCGGTCGTTTCCCATTCCAGATGCACGCGCATCAGGTCATCGTCGCGGTCGCCGGGCAGGGTTTGGGTGTTCCAGACCGCCAGATGCAGATGCGGGTTGGCACAGCCAAAGCCGGCCCCGTTGCCGGTGATCCCATTTGGGTTGCCGGTCATGGCGTCATGGAAGTCCTTGGCATCCATCCACCCGCCCGACGTAGCCAATGTCAGGGCCGGACCCCAGCTACATTGCCAACTGCCCAGAATAAGCCGGGGGCGCAGCAGCCGCCACGTGGTTTCCACGTTGCCTGACAGCGGTGGCAGCGTGGCGTTCAGACTTTCATAGACCACGCGAAAGCGCGTCATGTCGCCGGACGATGTTGCCAGATTAATCGGCAGGGTTCCGTCGATCGGGATCTGCGCGCCGCAAGGACGACGCGGGTCATCCCCCGGTGGCGTGGTCGCCGCGTTCAGCCGCCACAACCCGTCTGACCCGAAATCGACCGCCGCATGGCTCCGCCCGCAGAGCGAATCCAGATGCGGCCTACCGAAGTCAACCTCGGGCGCGGAAAAAGAAACGGCATCAAGCCCCAGGAAATCAGCCTTTGGTTCCAGACCCTTGATCAGCTCCTCATGCTTGATTTCCAGCGCACCGCCGGCCTGCAGCAGGTCGCCATCTGTAAAGGGCTGTGGTTCGTTCCGGTACAAAATCTCGGTTGAGAAGCGGATTTCCGAACGCGTGCCCTTACGATCCGCCGTTACGGCATCAACACCAAAGTCTACACCACGATCCCGAATGCCTGCCGGGATGGGGGGCGACAAAATCATGTCTTGGGCCACCACTTTGACCCCAGCTACCGCAGATAGAACATCACCATCCAGAATACCTGGTGCTTCGGGCCGTTCTGTTGTGCCTTCGATGGAAAACCAGATGTCGACTTCAAGTTCCTGCAATTGTTTGAGATAGGCTTCGGGATCCTCTTTCAGCCGATCCGGTCCATTCTCCCAGGCCAGTTCAATCGCCCGAATGATATTGTCCTGCTCGCCGGTGAAATGCACAGCGTCCAGCCCATGCTCGCCCCGCAGATCGAAACGCTTGATCAGCACTTCGTGTGGGATGACGGTGCCGTTTGGGAAAATAATGTCGCCATGGCCAAAGATATCGAATGTCTCATCCAACTCAGTTGAAAAGGCGATAAGACCCTTTTCCGGCAGGATGACATCCACGGCGTCCAGTCCCAGCGAACGGGGGATTTCCAAAAGGTTGCGCGGGATCAGTTCGGCGTTGCGGGCGCAAAGCTCTGTTGTGCCAGCGGACCGGTCATAGGCGATCAGATCACCATCCGAGACGACCGGGTTGCCGTCATATTTCTCGCCCGCGAAAGACATGAAGTCTTCTTCGGTCGAAAAGACCGTGCCGGTACAGCCTGGAAATGATTGGGCGAACGCCGCTGGTGAAAAGGCGACAACGGCCAGACCAACCCCTGCGCCCATATTGCGTAATCTTCGAAGTGACATCGTCAAACTCCTGATTCAAAATGTATGAACCCCGGTCATCCCGGGTCGGGGGCGCAGGGTCAGAAAATCAGAGGCAGGGCCATGTCGTCTGTGCAGTTCTGCACGCCATAGTTTAGTGGTCTTTTGCAAAATCGCCTAAGTGTGACAATCCGCGCGCTGGTTGTCCAAGACAGACTTTGCCAGGTGTTAATGAAAGAAATCGCCCGGCTGACCTTGTCACCGACCCGGTGCGCAACTATTCCTTAACGCTGACCGGCGCATAGAGATGACGTCGCAGGAAAAGAGGCCAGCATGTTCAATTCGCTTAACCCTGAAACAGGGTTCATCATCCCAACCGTTGAGGAAACCAACGCCCGCGGCTCTGTCCGCTATGATATTTTCTCGCGCTTGCTGAAAGAGCGGATCGTTTTCGTTGCCGGGCCAGTCCATGACGAGATGGCAACCGTGATCATCGCGCAGCTTTTGTTTCTTGAGGCCGAGAACCCCAAGAAAGAGATTGCGATGTATATCAACTCGCCCGGTGGTGTGGTGACCTCGGGTCTGTCGATCTATGACACGATGCAATTGGTGCGGCCGAAGATCTCCACCGTGGTTGTGGGGCAGGCGGCGTCAATGGGATCGCTGCTGCTGGCCGCGGGGGAACCGGGGATGCGCTATGCGCTGCCCAATGCGCGGATCATGGTGCATCAGCCCTCGGGCGGGTTCCAGGGGCAGGCGTCGGATATCATGATCCATGCGCGTGAGACCCAGGCGTTGAAACAGCGCTTGAACCAGATCTATGTGAAGCATACCGGGCAAGACATTGAAACAGTGGAAAAAGCGCTGGAGCGGGACAACTTCATGACCGCAGAGGCCGCGAAAGACTGGGGTCTTGTTGATGAGATACACCAGTCGAATTCCACAAGCGAAGAGTGATGCTTTCTGTTCTGGCGTAACCTTTCCGTAGCGTTTGGTTGTTAGGCATCGGCGAAGTTTGACCAACGGAGCTGATGCGAAAATGACGGATTGCGGTATGTCGGCTTCGTTGATTGAGGTTGGTGATGTCCAGAAGGGGCGCTTTGCCTAATGCAGCCTAGGTATGCGGTAGGAAAGGCGGATTCTGGGGTACAAAGGGATATTCGATAAAATGATGTTCAACTTATGACATATTTTACGCCATATCCCTTGTCATAGGCGGCGTGCCAGTGCCTAATGGTTCGACTGTGAAAGAGGTCCTGACTCGCCACCCGGCGCCGAGCGTTGTAAAACGACAAAGGGACCCAAGGAGACTTAGATGAGCAAATCGGCAGGCAGTGACAGCAAGAACACCCTTTATTGCTCTTTCTGTGGCAAGAGCCAGCACGAAGTGCGCAAACTGATCGCAGGGCCGACCGTGTTCATCTGTGATGAATGCGTCGAACTTTGTATGGATATCATCCGCGAGGAAACGAAATCCTCGCTGGTCAAATCCTCCGAAGGGGTGCCGACGCCGCAGGATATCTGCAAGGTGCTGGACGACTATGTGATCGGCCAGGAGGTGGCTAAACGGGTGCTCTCGGTCGCGGTGCATAACCATTACAAGCGGCTGAACCATTCCTCCAAGAACCCCGAAGTGGAACTGGCAAAATCCAACATCATGCTGATCGGTCCTACCGGCTGCGGTAAAACGCTGCTGGCCCAGACCTTGGCACGTATACTTGACGTTCCGTTTACCATGGCCGACGCAACCACCCTGACCGAAGCGGGCTATGTTGGCGAAGACGTCGAAAACATTATTCTGAAGCTGCTGCAATCTGCGGAATACAATGTTGAACGCGCACAGCGCGGCATCGTTTATATTGACGAGGTCGACAAGATCAGCCGCAAATCGGACAACCCGTCCATCACCCGCGATGTCAGCGGTGAGGGGGTGCAGCAGGCACTGCTGAAAATCATGGAAGGCACGGTTGCCTCGGTCCCGCCGCAAGGTGGGCGCAAGCATCCGCAGCAGGAATTCCTGCAGGTCGATACCACCAATATCCTGTTCATCTGTGGCGGTGCCTTTGCCGGGCTGGACAAGATCATCGCGCAGCGCAATCAGGGCTCTGCCATGGGCTTTGGCGCGGATGTCAAAGATGTTGATGACCGCCGCATCGGTGAACTGTTCAAGGAATTGGAGCCCGAGGATCTGCTGAAATTCGGCCTGATCCCGGAATTTGTCGGGCGTCTGCCGGTGATCGCGACCCTTACCGATCTGGATGAGGATGCGCTTGTGATCATCCTGACCAAGCCGAAAAACGCATTGGTCAAGCAATATCAGCGCCTGTTCGAGATGGAGGACGTGCAGCTGACCTTCACCGACGAGGCGCTTCGGGCAATAGCAGCCCGCGCGATTGAGCGTAAAACCGGTGCGCGGGGCTTGCGCTCTATCCTTGAGGAAATCCTGCTGGATACCATGTTTGACATCCCCGCGATGTCAGATGTGGTTGAGGTTGTGGTGAACGAAGACGCTATTACCCGCAAGGCAGAACCATTGCTGATCTATGCCGACAGCAAGCAGGAGCCGGCCAGCGCTGGTTGATCCCGCGCAAAGGCAAAGGGGGCGGGGATGTCGCAAAGCTTCAACTCCCTCACCGGGCGATGGCAGGGGAAGTTCAGCTATTCGTCTTGGACAACTTTTCCGCCCTGCGCCTTCAATGTTACACTGCAGGATGAGGCTGGTGCCCTGACCGGCGAAATCATCGAGCCCAACAGTTTTGCCGCCGATGCCGGTGATACGTTGCTGGCAAGCCTGTCCGGCCAGCGCGACGAATTAAGCGTTCAGTTTACCAAAAGATACTCGGACACGCAGAGCCAGCAGGTCGACTATAGCGGCGAGGCGAATGCCTCGATGACCCGGATATCCGGATCATGGCAAATCCTTGAACCCGGAAAGCTTCCATTCATGGGCCGTTTCATGATGGCCCGGATCATCGCGCCCGGCGCGACACGTGCAGTCGAGAAAGAGTTGGAGACAGAAACATGAAGAAACGCCTGATCACCTCTGGCTCTCCTTATGAGGAAAAGGTCGGATATTCCCGCGCGTTGGTCTGCGATGGCTGGGTGTTTGTGGCCGGAACCACCGGCACGGACCCCGAAACAGGCCAATTGCCTAACGGGGTTGAGGATCAGTGCGCCCTGGCGCTAAAGATCATCGGCAAAGCCCTGGCTGAGGCTGGATGCAGCTTTGAGGATGTCGTGCGTGTCACCTATATGCTTCCCGATCGCAACGATTTCGAACCCTGCTGGCCGCAACTGAAACAGGTTTTTGGCAAAACACGCCCACCCTCGACCATGATCGAATGCGGGCTGGCTGACCCGGCCATGCGGATCGAGATTGAGGTGACTGCGCGGACCCCTGCCGAGTAAGCACGACATCTGGACCTTTGCCCGGCAATCGCCTACATCTGAGCCAGAGCAGACCCAAAGAAGACAAGGAATATCCGATGGGACTTCTGTCGCAGATTTTTACCTGGTGGGACGGCCAGACACTGGGCACCCGCCTTTGGACAGCACGTAAAGGCGTGAAGGTGGGCGAGGATGCCCAGGGCAACGTCTTTTATCGTTCCATCGACGGGGACCGGCGTTGGGTAATCTATAATGGCGAGGTTGAGGCCAGCCGCATAAGCCCCGACTGGCACGGATGGCTGCACCACACCTTTCAGGCACCGCCGACCGACGCGCCGCTGCCCCATAAGGATTGGGAAAAACCACACCAACCCAACCTGACCGGCACACCCGCAGCCTATCATCCTGCGGGCAGCCAGTATTCGGACGCCCCGGTCAACCGTCTTGGCTATGAGCCCTGGACGCCGGAGTAAGCAGAGATGAGCAACAACACCGCTGAAACGCTGATCGGGGCCGCTGTGCTGGCCGTCGCAGCGGGTTTTCTGGTCTATGCGGGGCAGGCGACTGGCATCGGACGGTCCGGCACCGACACATATGATATCGTGGCGAATTTCAACTCTGCCGAGGGTCTGAATGTGGGAACAGAGGTTCGGATGGCAGGCATTCGCATCGGCACGGTCAGCACAATGGACCTGAACCCGAAAACCTATATGGCCGAGACCCGGCTGGCGATCCACGACGACATCGAACTGCCAGATGATTCCGAGGTGATCGTCGCCTCAGAGGGGCTGCTTGGCGGGTCTTTTGTCGAAGTGATGCCGGGCGGATCCGATATGATGATGGCCGCAGGCGACGAGGTGATGCTGACCCAAGGCTCGGTCAGCCTGTTGAACCTGCTGATCAAGTTTGCAGCGGGCAGCAGCGACAGTGAGACATCGCAATGAAACGTAGCCTGACGGTTGCTTTCTTGTTGGCTGGCGCGGCTGCGATGGCCCAGGATAGCGGAGAGGTCACGCCGGGCGGCCTGACCACCGGTTTTGACCGGGAAGGGCGACCATCCATCGTGCAGGATGGCGATCTTGTCATCGAATACAACACCGAGGATGGCTATGGCCCCGGTGGTCGGACCGATACAGATGGCCAGCAGGTCGCGGAGGGCGAAACTCCGACGGATGCAGAAAACGAAGAGGGCATTGTCAGCCCGCCCGAGGATTACGAGGAATTGCAGCTTGTCGATGCGCCCAAGGCACGGCTGCGGGGCCTTGATACTCAGAACAACACCGTTGATGATTTTGAGATAAAGGTTGGCCAGACGCTGGCCTTCAAACGGCTTGAGGTCAAGCTGGAGGCATGCCGCTATCCAGCTGGTGACCTTGCGGGGGAAGCATACGCCTTTCTACGCATTCGCGATTTTCGTCAGGAAAAGCCCAGCTTTGAAGGTTGGATGCTGTCAACCAGCCCGGCGCTGTCCGCGCTGGATCACCCGCGCTATGACGTCTGGGTGCTGAGCTGCAACACCGACGGGTGATCGCTGCCCACGGGCAGACGCCAGAAATCGGCCGGACGGCGCAAAGCCGCCGCTAGGCGAGAACGATAGTCATCGCGGCTGATCTCGACCGCGCCGAGCCGTTCCAGATGCGGTGTGGTGAACTGCGTATCCAAAAGCGTAAACCCGCCCACCCGTAGCCGGGCCACAAGATGCACCAGGGCAATCTTTGAGGCGTCTGTGCGGTGCGAGAACATGCTTTCGCCGAAAAACGCACCGCCAATGACAACACCATAAAGCCCGCCAGCCAGGTCATCATCCATCCATACCTCGACCGAATGGGCATAGCCAGATCGGTGCAGGTCATTGTAAAGCGAAAGAATTTCGGCATTGATCCAGGTTTCTTCGCGGTCGGCGCAGGCGCGCACAACCTCGACAAAACGTGTATTCAGGCGCACCTGATAGGTGTCGCGCCGAACGGCCTTGCGCAAGGATTTGGATATTCTGAGCCCATCCAGCGGGATGATGCCGCGTTCATGCGGATCAACCCAATAGATCTCGTCGGCTTCGGCATTGTCGGCCATTGGGAACACGCCCGCAGCATAAGCCTGCAGCAGCAGGTTGGGCGTGATCTCCAAATGGGCATCGTCGCGCATCGTGCCTCTAGCTGTTCTCCAGCCACTTCTCCAACCAGTGGATATCGTAGTTGCCGGTCTGGATATCCTGTTCGGCCAATAGAGCCTCGAACAAGGGCAGGGTGGTGTCGATACCATCGACCACCATTTCGGACAATGCACGATGCAGACGAGCCAGCGCTGTTGTGCGGTCATCAGCATGCACAATCAGCTTGCCGATCAGACTGTCGTAATGCGGCGGGATCGCATAGCCCTGATAGATTGCCGAATCCATCCGCACGCCCAATCCGCCCGGGGCGTGATAAGCACTGATCGTGCCGGGGCTGGGGCGGAATTCAGGGAATTTTTCCGCATTAATGCGGCATTCGATGGCATGGCCGTGAGGCACCAGATCATCCTGAGTAAAGGACATCGGCAGACCTGCAGCAACGCGGATTTGCTCTGCCACCAGATCGACACCATAAATCGCTTCGGTCACCGGATGCTCGACCTGTAGACGGGTGTTCATCTCAATGAAATAGAACTCATCGTTCTCATAGAGAAACTCGATTGTACCCGCGCCGGTATATTGGATACCGGCAACTGCCTCGGCGCAGGTTTTCCCGATCCGGGCACGGGTTTCGGCGTCAATTACGGGTGAAGGGGACTCCTCGAACACCTTCTGATGACGGCGCTGCAAGGAACAATCGCGTTCCCCCAGATGCACCGCGCTGCCCTTGCCATCGCCAAAGACCTGAATTTCGATGTGACGCGGCTTGCCGAGGTATTTCTCGATATAGACCTCATCATTGCCGAAGGCGGCCTTGGCCTCGGACCGGGCGGATGAGAACGCCATCTCCAGCTCATCGGCACTGCGCGCCAGCTTCATGCCGCGTCCGCCGCCGCCTGCGGTGGCCTTGATCAGAACCGGATACCCCATGTCGTCAGCAACCTGACGCGCATCATCCAGCGTCGGCACGCCGCCATCAGAGCCGGGTACACAAGGCACGCCCAAGTTTTTCATGGTTTCCTTGGCGGTGATCTTATCGCCCATCACCCGGATATGTTCGGATGTAGGACCGATAAAGGCGATGCCATGATCCTCCAATGCCTGCACAAACGTGGCGTTTTCCGACAGAAAGCCATAGCCAGGGTGGATCGCCTGCGCGCCGGTGATCTCACATGCGGAAATCACATTGGCGATGTTCAGGTAGCTTTGTGGACCGGGGGCCGGGCCGATGCAGACGCTTTCATCTGCCAGCCGGACATGCATGGCGTCTACATCCGCGGTGGAATGCACCGCGACGGATTGGATACCCATCTCGCGGCAGGCGCGGATCACGCGCAGGGCAATTTCGCCCCGGTTGGCAATCAGGATCTTGTCAAACATTCCCCGCGCCTCAGGAAATGATAAAGAGCGGTGCGCCGAACTCGACCGGTTCACCGTCTGTTACCAGAATACGTTTGACCGTGCCGCTGCGGGGCGAAGGGATCTGGTTCATGGTTTTCATCGCTTCGATGATCAACAGGGTCTGCCCCTCATTGACCTGATCGCCGACGGATACAAAGGCTGGCGAGCCCGGCTCTGCCTGCAGATAGGCAGTGCCCACCATCGGCGACGTGACCGCACCAGGATCCTGGGCCGGGTCGTTGCCGCTGTCTGTGGCAGGCGCTGGCGCTGCTGCGGCAGGTGCTGCCACAGGCGCGGGGACCGGGGCCACAGCCACAGGCATTTCAATGCTCTGCCGCGCGACACGAACTTCCAACGTGTCGTCTTCGCCATATTCGCGGCGAACCTCGACCTCGGTCAGGTCATTCTTTTTCAGCAAAGCGGCGAGCGCTTCGATGAAGTCCACGTCATCGGAGTGTTTTTTGCTCATGCGTTATCCGTTTATTAGTTGTTTGCCTGAGGCACATGTCGAGCGTGGTTATACGATGCCACGTCAGATGTGAAAAGCACAGATCGTTCAGCCGCCTGCACGCGCTTTCTCGACCAGCACACGCAAATCATCTACCGGCGCGTAGCCTCGCAAGATAGTGTCGCCTATCACAAAGGCCGGAGTGCCCGTTAGCTCAAGCTTGATCGCCAGATCGCGGTTGGCCAGCACAATGTCTGCGACTTCCTGCTTGGACCCGCTTTCATCCAGTTTGGTCAGGTCAACCCCGGCATCCTCGGCCAGTGCAACGATGATCGTCTCGCTCAACCGGCCCTGATGCTCAATCAGGGCATTCGAAAAGGCCTTGTAGACCTCTGGCCCCTGATCTCGCAAAACGCCAATGGCGGCGCGTGATGCGGTCACGGACATCGGACCAAGAACAGGAAATTCCTTTACGACCAGGCGGATATTCGGGTCCTCAGCCAGCAGCGCCTCAACCTCGGGGTGGACCTTTTTGCAATAGCCGCACTGGTAATCGACAAACTCTACAATGGTCAGATCCCCATCGGGATTTCCGGCGACGTAGGAATGCGTGTCCTCGAACAATGCTTCACGGTTCTCCGCCACCAGCTTTATATCATTGGCAAGCCGTTGCTCCGCCTGACGCTGTTCCAAAACTTCGGTGACCTCGATCAGAATTTCAGGGTTTTCCAGCAGATAGGCGCGGATTTCGGCATGCAGCGCTGTGCGTTCTGTATCGCTCAGATCGGTCAGCCCGTCGGCCATCACGGTAGGTGACAGCAGCAGCGCGGTCACAAAGGCAAGGATTCGCATGGTCGTTGCTCCTGTCATTTCAATGCTCTTCGGGTGACAGTTAAGATGTCACGGGCCTTTCGCCAACCCGTAGAGCCTTCGGGCAGCTGTTTTATCGCGCGGGAGGCATGAATTTCTGCGTCCCGCAGCCGCCCCTCCAATGCCATCCGCTCTGCGGTTGCAAGCGAGGCGTTTCCGGGTTGTCCGGTTCGGGCATATCCCGTTGCCAGATCCCGCAGGACCGAGGATATCGTCGAATCCAGAGCATTGGCGCGTTTCAGCACCGACATAGCCTCTTTGGTCGCGCCAGGCTGGTTGGCCGCGATCAGGGCGCGACCCAGACCTGCCAGAATCAGCGGTTCTTTCGGGGCCAGTTTGGCGGCGGTCCGATAGGATTTGATAGCCCCACCGACCTTGCCACCCTCCAGCAGGAACTGGCCCTTCAACTCGTGATAGAAGGGGTCATTGGGGCGCAGCCGGATCAGCTTATCGATTTCGGTCAGCGATTTGCGCACGTCAGGATAGCGATGATAGGCGACTGCGCGGGCCAGCAGGCCGATCTCGGAATTGTCATTGCGATAGCGGCGCAGCGTGTCGCGGGGTGACAGGATAAACCCGTTGAATTTGGCAACCATTCGGGCATGCCAGTAGCGTTCGGTGTCTGTCGGCGGTTTTCCGCGCGGGGCCGAGGCGACCTTGTCTTCCATGTAGCGCAAACGTTGCGACCACATGGGGTGGGTGCGCACGTAAGGGTCGACACGTGTGGAAGACAACGCTTCTTGACCCTTAAACAGGTTCATAACCTCGACGATCGCGCGGGCATCGGCCCCGGCTGCAATCATATAGCGCAAACCGGCCTGATCGGCGCTGGCTTCCTCGGATCGGCTGTGTTGCATCAGGCCACGCTTTGCCACTTCAGCCGATATCATAGCCACCGCTGCCGCCCCCTCGCGCCCGCCTGCCAGTGCGGTGGCCAGTGCCAGCAAAAGGCCAAGGCCCGCAGCCCCTTTTGCGTTGCCAATCGCCTGATTGCGCCGCGCCAGGTGGCCGCCAGTGATATGCCCGGCCTCATGCGCCAGTACGGCGCGAATTTGGTCGATGCTTTTCAGCCGCCGCAGCAGACCGGTATTCACAAAGATATTGTTCCCGCCCGCAACAAAGGCATTCATCCGGGGATTGTTGACGATCAGCACCCGGACAGATGACGGCCCCAGACCTGCGGCCTGCAGGATGGGCCGGGCGATAATATCCAGCGTCCGTTCAATCTCGGCATCACGGATCAGACGTTCCGCGCTGGCCTGGGCAACCATAGCCAGCGACAGCACTGCCGTCAGAACCCCTTGCTTCAGCCGTCTGAAAATGATGAACCCTCCGGGTGATTTGCCATATGCTAGGGTGAAAGAGATGCGGGTTTCAAGACGTGGTGATGTCGATCCCTTTATCGTGATGGACGTGATGGAGGCAGCCCGCAAGGCAGAGGCAGAGGGTCGCTCTGTCATCCATATGGAGGTTGGACAGCCCGGCACCGGCGCACCTGCCGCCGCCCGCGCTGCATTGGCACAGGCGATGGACAGTGGCCCGTTGGGATATACCGTGGCTTTGGGCCTGCCCGAGTTGCGGGCGCGGATCGCGCGTCTGTATCGGGATTGGTACGATATTGATCTGGATCCGGCCCGGGTCGTTGTCACAGCCGGATCCTCTGCGGCCTTCCAGATTGCGTTCCTGTCGCTGTTTGATGCCGGGGAGAAAGTCGGCATTGGCGATCCGGGATATCCCAGCTATCGAAGTATTCTCAAAGGGTTAAGTCTGAACCCAGTGCGGTTGGAAACATCGGCTGAGGATCGGTTTCAGCCGACGGCCACCATGCTGGACGGGCTGGATGGCCTGCTGGTTGCAAGCCCCGCAAACCCAACTGGCACGATGCTGGATCGCGCGGCCCTGTCGACGTTGATCAGCGCCGCAACGGAGCGCGGTATCGCGTTCATCTCGGATGAAATCTACCACGGTATCCAATATGGCGACCGGGCGGTCTCGGCGCTGGAAATCAGCGATGAGGCTTATGTCATCAACTCGTTCTCAAAGTACTTTTCCATGACGGGGTGGCGCATCGGCTGGATGGTGGTGCCTGAGGCGCATATCCGCCGGATCGAGCGCCTGATGCAGAATTTCTTCATCTGCGCGCCCCATGCCAGCCAGATCGCGGCGTGGGCGGCGATGGATTGCGATGCTGATTTGCAGGCCAACCTGTCAGTCTATGCCCGCAACCGTGCACTGCTGTTGAACGACCTTCCCAAAGCCGGGTTTACCAAAATCGCCCCGCCAGATGGCGCGTTTTATGTCTATGCCGATGTCAGCGATATGACCGAAGACAGCCGCTTGCTGTGTGCAGAGTTGCTGCGCAAAGCTGGCGTCGCCGTCACCCCAGGCCATGACTTTGACCCGGTCCGTGGGGCGCGCTATCTGCGGTTTTCCTACGCCGGAACGGAGCAGGATATGAAGACTGGAATGCTTCGGCTAAAGGAATGGTATCAGACACAATAGCTACACCGATTAGCCTCAAGAGCCAGAGTGTTCAACTTTAGAGTGTTTTCGCAGACATACAGCTATCGCTGGCGCATCAAAAGCGTGTCGGCCGCGTCTGCCACCAGGCCACCCCCAAGTAGCCCGAGTGCAGAAGCCATGCCGCGATCAATCCAAGCCTTGAGCTTAAGATAAGTTTGGCGTGTCTTTTCGATGGAAAAGAAAAACGAAACCAAAGTGTACCAGATCGTTTCATTTAGAAACACGATCACCAAGCTGACCAGATATACCCAATACTCAGAGTTTGCGGGCAGCAACGCAAAAAATATAGATCCAAAGAAAATGACAACTTTCGGATTGGCCAGTTGCGTCATGAAGCCCAAGCCAAATGAATGCTTCAGCGAAAGCTGCTGAGATGTCGTTCCTGAAAGCTCAATCTTCGATGGCGCATGCCGCCAAATCTTTACTGCAAGAAAGATAAGGTAGGCACCGCCCGCAAGCTTCATAAGTCCATAAAGCCAAGCGGCATTTTCAAGAATGATAGCAAGTCCTGCAATTGCAGCCATTGCCCATAGAACGGAGCCGAAACCCATTCCCAGCGACGCGAATATTGCCGACTTGCGACCGCTTGAAAGCGCAAGCCTGGACACCACAACAAAGGACTGCCCTGGGCTTATCACTGCCAACATCTGAACGATGGCCAGCGTTGCCAGTGGTAGTATGAATTCCATGTCGGCCCCCATAAAATAGTGAAGAAGGTTACGAGTTTGCGAAAGCTAGAGCGCCGTCCTTGAAATCTGAATCGGTGGGATTCCCACGATGCGGATTTTGTGATTCACTATATTTGGAGGTGGAACATGGGCAAATCGCTATCACTGGATATTCGGGAGCGTG